>JAUJMG010000320.1:4054-5135 GCA_030446955.1 Thermomicrobiales bacterium | reverse complement strand
AATTTCCCAGGAGCGCGCCGAGCGCATCGTCCGGCAGTTCCATCGGTACGAGGAGAGCTTCGCTCAGCGGGGCATCGATCGCCGGCGCTTGCTGCGGATGATCGCCGCCGGCAGCGCCGCAGGAACGGTGCTTCCCGTCTTGGTTGGCGCCGGTGTGGTGACTGGCCGTGATGTGGCAGCCGCAACTGCCCGGCAGAACCCGCCCGGCGGCACGCCAACCCGGGGCGGCACGATCATCATCGGCACGCTCGGCGAGGCGAACACCATCAACCCCCTGCTCCCGAACCAGACCGAAGATATCTGGCGCAGCAAGATGCTCTACGGGGAGTTCATTGAGCTTGACCCGGTCTCGCTCGAGCCCCGGCCGAACATCGCGCAGGAGTGGACCGTCTCCGAGGATGGCAGGGAATTCACCTTCAAGCTGCGACCGAACGTCACCTTCAGCGATGGCACGCCGCTGACCGCCGCCGACATCGAGTTCACGCTCTATGGCATCCTCAAGAAAGAGGTTGCCAGCCCGCTCGTGCCCGGGTTCCTGATGATCGAGGGCGCCCAGGAGTACCACGACGGGACGGCGACCGCGATGAGCGGCATCAAGGTGGTCGATGATCACACCATCACGATGCGGCTGACTGAGCCGAATGCCGTCTTCTTGACCAGCCTGCGCGGGGTGCGGCCGCTCCCGAAACACCTCCTCGACGGCAAGGACCTGCTCAACGATCCCTTCTTCCAGAAGCCGGTTGGCGCCGGTCCGTTCGTCTTCAAATCCTGGACGTCAGGCCAGGACTTCGTCGCCGAGCGGAACCCGACGTACTGGGAGGAGGGCAAACCTTACCTCGATGGCTTCACCCACCGGGTCATCGCCGACAGCCAGACGCTGGTGATCGCGCTACAGACCGGACAGATCGAAGGCTCGGACTACGCCCTGCCGACGCGGGCGGAGGACCTGCGGCAGGTTCCGAACCTGGAGGTGCTCGTCGTTCCGCCCGGTAAGGACATCAACGGCTGGAGCTTCAACCAGAAGAACAACGAGAAGCTCGCCGACGCGCGGGTGCGGCGCGCCATCGCCATGGCGCTCGAT
>JAUJMG010000320.1:0-3954 GCA_030446955.1 Thermomicrobiales bacterium | reverse complement strand
TTCCAGGGCTACGAGAACAACCTGCTCACCCTCTTCCAGGAGCTGGAAGATTGGTGGAAGCCAGCGTAGCTTCGCCCCGCCGGTTCGGACGGCCGGGAGTGGCGAGGGCGGGGCAGTCGCTCCTCTGTCCTCGCCGCTCCCGGTAGGTCACGGTGGCCTGACCCAAACACCTCACCGAGCAGCATCATTGCCTCACCGATATCGGTGCGGGGGACGCTTTGATGGCAGCTGGCTCCGGGACCTACATCGCGCGCCGCATCCTGCTCCTTGTCCCGCTCATGATCGGGCTGAGCATGGTGGTCTTCGTTATCATCCACCTCTCGCCCGGTGACCCCGCACTCGCCTTCGCCTCGGAGCAAGCGCTCGATCCCCAACTCCTCGCCCAGATCCGCGAGAATTTGGGATTGGACAAGCCGCTGCCAGTCCAGTACGGTATCTGGCTCTCGCACGTCGCGCGGTTCGAGTTCGGGACGGCCTACACGTTCAACCGAAAGCCGGTGATCAACCTTATCGGCGAGCGCGTGCTGATGAGTGTCCAGCTGCAAGCGCTCGCCCTCGCCTTGGCGGTGCTGATTGCGATTCCGCTCGGGATCATCTCGGCCAAGCGTCAGTACTCGCTACTGGACAACCTGACCACCGGTGGCGCCTTCCTCGGGCTGGCGCTGCCGGACTTCTGGCTCGCCCTCATGCTGCAGCTCCTCCTTGCTGTCCAGCTTGGCTGGCTCCCAGCCTCGACCTCCGGCCCTGGAACGGCGGGGCTCGAAAAACTCTCCTACTTCATCATGCCGGCGGTTGTGCTCGCCGTGCCGATCATCGCCATCTTCATCCGGTTCATGCGCTCGTCCATGTTGGAAGTCAACAAGCAAGACTACGTCACCACGGCGAGGGCCAAAGGGCTTTCGGAGCGAGCCGTCACCTACCGGCATATCTTGAAGAACGCCATCGTCCCGATGGTCACCGTTATCGGCATCCAGTTGCCGCGACTGGTGAGCGGCGCGGTGATCGTCGAGACCGTCTTTGCCTGGCCGGGTCTCGGCTGGCTCGGCTACCAGGCGATCCTGCAGCGGGACTACCCGGTCATCCTGGCGCTGAGTTTGCTGACCGGTGCGTTCATCCTGGTGATGAACGTCGTGGTCGACATCGTCTACGCCCTGCTCGACCCACGGATCAGGTTCGATTAGTCGGTGAACCGTCGGCATAGTGAAGCGTGACGCCGGAAAGGGAGCGGTGACACCGATGGCCAACGTTCAGGTCGACGAGACGCGGCGAGAGCAGGCGGCAGAGCGCATTCCCTCATCCACCTCGCCGGCGCGACATCTCCAGCAGGTCTCGACGAAAGCTGAGTCCCAGGTGCAGATCGTCTGGCGCAACCTGCGCCGCAACCGCCTTGCGATGGCCGGTGGCATCTTCGTCCTCCTTCTCTACCTGACGGCGCTCTTCGCCCCGGTCCTCGCCCCCCAGGACTACACGGCCTTCAACCGGGGCCAGCCGCTCAAGCCGCCGAGCTCGGAGCATTGGTTCGGGACCGACCGGCAGACCCGTGACGTCTTCAGCCGGGTGATCGTCGGCTCCCGCGTCTCGCTCTCGGTCGGCTTCATCTCGGTCACGCTGATCATGCTCATCGGCGTCACCCTCGGTGCCATCTCCGGCTTCTTGGGCGGGATCATCGACAACCTGGTCATGCGCTTCACCGACATCATGCTGGCCATCCCCGGCTTCTTCCTGCTCATCACGGCGGCCGCGTTGTTTACCCCGAGTTTGCGCACGACGATGATTGTGATTGGGCTCACCTCCTGGATGGGCGCGGCCCGTCTGATCCGCGGCGAATTCCTCCGCGTGAAAGCTCAGGACTTCGTTCTGGCTGCCCGTGCCATCGGCGTGCCAAATAGCCGGATTATCATCCGCCACCTCCTGCCTAACACGATGGCGGTCATAATCGTAGAGGCGACGCTCTGGCTCTCCTACGCGATTCTTCTTGAGTCCGGCCTGGCGTTTCTCGGGCTCGGGGCTCAGCCGCCCACCCCCTCGTGGGGCGGCATGCTCGCCGACGGGCGGGTCGACATGCAGAACGCCTGGTGGCAGACGGTGTTCCCTGGCCTCGCGATCTTCCTTACCGTCCTCGCCTTCAACCTGGTGGGCGACGGCCTCCGCGACGCCTTCGATCCGCGTCAGCGTCGTCGGTAACCAAGGAGCTGAACCGGTTGCACCAAATCGAGTGCGATTTGTGCCCGCGGTCGTTGCAACCGACGACGCCATACCAAACGCCCGGTTCTCTTCTCCGGGGTGATGACGGACGATGCCCCGGTGCTCAGTCCTCACGCTCCCCGCCCGCGGTCGTGGGCGGCCCGTAGTGCACGAGGATTCAACGGGAAAGGTCGCAGTGGTCGAACAGCTCAGCGTGGGTGCCCTGAACGGTTAGGCGGCCCTGCCGGAGCGCGTGGAGGGCCAGCGGACCGCCATGGTCAAAGCCAGCCACAGCGAAAAGCGTGTTTGGGAGTGCTGAGGCGATCCGATCGGTAGCCTACTCCGCACGCGTTTAGTGGCTGCCAGGATCAACCTTCGCTCGCGGGATCCAGTTGAGGTCCGCGTCCCGGATGATGTGCTGTCCGAGAAAGAGGCTCAATTGGGCCGCATGTTCCTGGACGTGACGCATATTGTAGAGTTGCAACTCCAAAAAGCTGATTGATTGCCCCTTTGACCAGGGATACGCGACGGGCCGGCGCGCCGGCTCGTCCGTTAGCGCGACCAGCGTGGTGTGGCACTTCTGGCGCGTGGAAGCGAGATACGCCTGCAGTTCCTCCTTGGTATAGGGCCGTTCGGGTAGCGCCTCGACAGAATCGAGCTCCCCTTGGGCAAAGGGAGTAGGGGGAGCAAACTCCTCCTCCGGGACACCGGAGAGATACAGGTCGAGCCAGACAAGCGCGTGAAAGGTGACATACCAGAACTCTGCAAACTGAGGCGGGAACTGCGGTGGCGAGGGATCGCGCCAAAGGCGCTGGGTCCATAGTGAGGCAGGGCAAGCTACTAGGGCGTTTTCGAGCACGTCGATGGCTGCGCCGAACTGCCGCCACAGGGCGGTGCTCCACCAAGTTTCCATCTGCGCTCCCCCAGGGATGGCTCCTGCACCAGGCCGCAGGCCGATCCCAGTCTACCTGACGAATCGCTGCTCTCGTGCTTCGTTGACGCGACCGGAAGCATCTTGAGGACGCTCAACTTGACCAGCAGATGGAGCGTGAAGGCCTGAGGAGGGCCTATCCGCTCGATCACTGAGAGGGAATTAGCCGACCTCCTCCTTCAGGTAGTGCCGAACGCACGCTCAGCACTTGGCCGGCGGGGAATGATCAGCCGTTATTTGGAGGCGCTGCCTCCTTGTAGTAGGGACAGATGCCTACTCGTCAGGGACCACCGGTTCAGCGAGATCATCTCACTGCTAGAGTGTCGCCATGAGGCAGGTCCCAATCGGTCCTGAAAGGTGTGGCGTCACGTCTTCGCGCGCATCGCCCAACAGGCTCTTAAGGGTTAGCCCAGGCCTCCCGGAACGGGGCCAAGTCGGCGATGCTGAATCCCCGCGATGGTGGTGGCATTAGGGTGTGTCTGGTCATTCCAATCGGATCTCGAACGTGGTTTCCCGATCGAGCCGCGGCGGCTGCGAACCGCTTCCGGCGCCTCTAGGAGTGCCAAGTGCCGCCCGTGGCGGCGCCTCACCTCAAGACCCACCGAGCGATGTATCAGACAAGCCCCAGTCAAGCGGCGCAAAATGGCCCCGTCGAACCACCCCTCGTCCCCCCCGGCGCGTCGACCGTATCTTGCCAACCGCGCAAAACGGTTCCATCACCACGGCTTAAATCCTTTTCACGGTGAGACGTTCCCTCCCTCCATGAGCCGGTGATCGCCCGGCAATGGGCTACCGACGGACCAGGTTCTGGGCGAAGAAGAGGATATTGGCCGGTCGCT
>JAUJMG010000319.1 GCA_030446955.1 Thermomicrobiales bacterium | reverse complement strand
GCAGGGCGACATCGACCATGCCGTCGATGTCGAGTGCGTGGTCGCTCATGGCGTCGAGCCTCGCTCGCCCGGCGCGCCGTCGCTCGCCGGCGGCGCCGTGGGGTTCCCTGTCCGACGACGTCGAGGACGGGGCAGTTCAGGGCCAGTGTCTGGAGGCCATGTCACCATGTCGTTACCTCGGGAGTGGCCGGACTGTGGGCTCCATGCCGTCTCAGTGATCTCGCCGGTCTCGGGGTCGATGCCGGGCGGGGGCTGGGCGACGGGTGGCGTCGAGAGGCTGGCTACCTCGCCCGTCTCGGGGTCCGCCGGCGGCGGGACCTCCTCGTTGCCGGGCACGGCTTGGCGCTCGCGAGCCGCCTCCCACGCCGCCAGGCGGTGCGCCCGATACTGGCGGTACAGCTCACGCTGGTCACAATGGCGCCGGCGCCGGCGCTCGGCCCATTCGCCGACGTCCTCCGCTCGGGGAACGGCCTCGGGGATTAGGCGCCAGGCCAGGTCACCGTCCCGCTCGGCCAGGCCCATGTCGGCCAGCCGGGCGAGAGAGCGGCGGATCGTGCCGACGGCGTAGCCCGTGGCCTCGGCCAACTCTCGAGCCGTAACGCGCTCCTCCTCGCTGAGGAGGCAGAACAGCCGCCAGCCACCCGACCAGCGGCCCCATACGTCGTGGGTGGGATCAGTGAGGGTGCCTGCGACGGGAAGGCGCGCAGAATGAAACAGGCCGGATCCAGACCTGTGTAGGGCGCCACCCCGCCGAGTTTGGGGGCTTGTTTCACCCTGCGCGCGCGGCGAGGCCCCCAGACGCAGGCGCCACTGGTGGCGGGTGCCGGTGCGACGGTCGCCTCGAGAGACCAGCACAGCCCAGGGGGCGAGAGCGGCGCGGTGCCGCCAGACGGTGGCGTGGCTGAGTCCGCACGCCTCGGAAACCTGCCGCAGGGATTCGGCCAGGGTCACCTTGCCGGCGCCGAGGGCGAGCAGGAACAGCCCGGCCAGGACGCGCAGGCGGCTCGAGCCGGCCAGGCCGGGCCACTCGGCGGCCGAGGTGCGCTCCCACCATGCAGACAGCTCGGCGATGAGCTGCACCTTGTCGGCGGTGCCCAGGTGCGGGCCGGTGTCCGGGGCCCGTCGGGGCCGGCGCTTGCCTCGCTCGAGCCCACGGGCGACCGTGCGCCGGACATCGGCCTGGCTGAGTCCCACCAGGCGCCCAGCGGCCTTGAGGTGCGCCTCGGCAGCGATCTTGTCCAGCTCGCCGCCTTCCACTAGCTCGCCGACGGCGGCGGCGGCCTTGAACAGTGTGTTGGTGCGGAAGCTCTCGGGCGCCCGTTCCACCTGGTCGACCTCGTCGGCGAGCGCGGCGGCGCCGTAGCGCGACGTCGAGGACGGTCGAGCGCGCTGGACCAGTGTCGGCGCCGGAGCGCAGTGCGTTGCCCCAGCCACGCCATCGGCCCCGTCGGCCACACTCTCGGGGTAACCTCCGGGGAGGCGATCTCTGTGGAAGGGGATCCTGTGGGGGGCGGCCTGGACGGGCCGCCCTCTCCGCGTCACGGCGCTTCTCCGGGCGACGCCTTCGGAGTGCGCCTCCCACGGCTACCCCCACGAGCAGGGCTTTCGTCGGGGCGCGGCTCCTTTTGTCGCCGGGACGCTTCGGCACGGGCCCGCCGAGCCCGGGCGGACCGGTAGGCCAGGTCGGTGTAGTAGCGGCGGCGGGCCAGCGCTGCCCGCCGGGCCCGCTCAAGTTCGGGCAGGGTCCGGTCGGGGTCGACCTCGTCCTCGAAGCGCTTCTCGGCGGCGACGCGGGCGGCGGTGGTATTCGTGCCACCTCTCGCGTGCAGGGCAAGGGCGGCCGAACGGGCGCGCAGGGTCCGTTCGGACGGTGTCAGGGTCTTGGCAGCGGCCAAGGCGTGATCCTCCAGGGCCCCCACTGCCTAGGTGGCGGCTGCTGGAGCGCTTGGCCGGTGGCGCTCTCCCTCCGGGCGGCCACACCCTCCGCTCCACGCTCACGCCGGGGAGGGATCAGCCGCTGCTAGTTGGCGGTCACGCTAGCACGGCGCCTGTGAAAGCTCAGAAGTCGGTAGTGGATCAGTTTGATCCCGCAGGCCGACTAGCTCGTAGACGACCAGGCGCGATCGGACACGCCAGCAGCCATCGCGGGCGTCTGCTTGATCCTCCGGCCGTCCTCGCGAGTGACCGTGACCCTGACTGACTCGTGAAACGCCGCAGAGGTTCTGGACCCGACGCTCGGCGGAAAGCCTGTTCATCGGTAAGTGGTACTGCACCCTGCACTACAATCACGCCCGGCACCGAGATTCGTCCTGCAAGGTGCACCACGTTCAGCACGAAGGGCTAGAGTTTGTAGTGCGGGTAGCAGTACACTACGTCCATGCCGAAGGGACAGGTGTTACAGATCAGGCTCACCGAGCTTGAGAAGCGTGGCTTTTTGGACGCGGCGAACCTAGCCGGTGTCCCGCTGTCGATGTGGGTGCGGGAACGGCTTCGCCTGGCCGCCATCCGCGAGCTTGAGAGCGCAGGGCAGAAGATTCCGTTCGTCGCACCAGTCGCCATGGGGGACGGGTCCGATGGTTGATACGCGGAGCCAGATTGCGTTCGAGCAGATCGGGTTGGGGAGCATCCTTCGACAGAACAAGCTTGAGGTTCCGCCCAACCAGCGTGAGTACGCGTGGGGAAGAATCCAGGTCACTCAGCTGTTCCAGGATTTCTCGTTGGCGATTACCAATGGCGACTATTTCCTAGGCACCATCGTCACTATCCCGCGCCTCGACGGCGCGTTGGAGGTTGTCGACGGGCAGCAGCGACTCGCTACCACGGCGATCCTGTTGGCAGCCATCCGTGATTACCTTAAGGAACGGAAGGAGCAGGTCCTTGTCGAGTCGATCGATAACGAGTTCCTGACGAGCATCGACCGCGCGAAGCGGTCGCGCGTGGCCAACTTGAAACTCAACATTGACGACAACGAGCTTTTCACCCAGATCGTAGCGCCGGGCCCTCGGGACTTCCCTGCTGCCAAGCCCGGCCGGGTGTCGAACGACCTTCTGCTCGACGCCTACAAGGAAGCCCGAGCGCACGTCGGGAGAAGTGTGTCCTTAGTGGACGAAAAAGACCACGGCGACGTGCTAGAGCGGTGGGTCTCGTTCATTGAGCACAACGCCCTCGTCGTGCTGCTTCGCGTGCCGAACGAGGCCGATGCCTACCGCATGTTCGAGACGCTGAACGACCGAGGGCTCCGGACAGGCCAGGTTGACCTGATCAAGAACTACCTGTTCAAACAGGCCGGCTCACGTCTGGCCGAAGTTCAAAGTCGGTGGTCGTACATGCGAGGTGCACTCGAATCGATGGAGGAGGAGGGAGCCGCGATCGACTTCCTTCGCCACTCGCTCATCGCACTGACCGGGCTTGTGCGCGAGAAGGACGTGTACCGAGTGGTCCAAGACATAGCTAAGGCGGAACAAGGCGCTATCACCTTCACCGGCACCCTTGAGGCGCTCGCCACCGCTTACGTGGCGACGTTTAACGCCGATCATGAGCGGTGGAGTCCCTATCCGGTGGCGGCCCGGCGGGCTATCCAAGTCTTGAATCTATTGAACATCCGACCAATCCGCCCCGTAGTTCTCGCAATCACGACGAAGATGGACCCGAAAGAGGCGCCTTCCGCCTTCCAGTTTCTTATTTCGCTGAGCGTCCGATTGGTGATCGCGTCGAGCACACGAAGCGAGTCCGTCGAAGGTCCACTCAGTACAGCGGCGAAGGAAGTTTTCGACCGCACAATCGCGACCGCAGCGGAGCTTCGGAAGCGACTTGAGTCGATCACACCCAACGATCAGGAGTTCCGCGACGCCTTCCTCGCGACGCCAGTGTCGAACGCCAAGTTCGCCCGCTACTACCTCCGCTCGTTGGAGCTGAGGGTGAAGCAGGAACCGGAACCGTACTTCGTGCCGCAGGACGACCCCCAGGTGATCACGCTCGAACACGTTCTGCCACGGAAACCAGAGGGCAATTGGCCGCAGTTCACGGAGGACGAGGTTCGCATGTACTCCCGACGCCTTGGCAACCTCGTCCTCATGCGAGCCAGCGACAATTCGGGACTTGGCAGCGCCTCGTTCGCCGACAAGAAGGCCGCCTATGCGGGGTCCCCGTACAATCTGACGAGCATGGTCGGGAACGTTGATGAATGGACAGTGGATGCAATCAAGGACCGACAGAGGGCGCTCGCCAGGATCGCCGTTGAAACATGGCCAGCATGAAACGCCAGCGGCTGGACGTGAACGAGCTAGCGCACCAAGTAGTTGGACAGGCAAACCGACAACACGGATGACGAGAGCTTCAACGAGAACTCTGACGAGGACCAAGAGGACGGCAGTCGGACGCCCACCCGGGGTCAGTAGGTCCCGCCAGACGACCGCTCACCGGCCTTCCGCCAAACTGACCCCTCTAATCAGAGGTCCGCGCCAGCGACAATGGCGGAGCGACCCTCCTCAAGGGCGGCACGACGGGAGCGAGTGGCGAGGCGCTCGGTCGAGAACTTGCGCTCGTAGCCGCACCCACACCGATAGCGGCGCGCTCCTTTGGGACCTAGCGGCTCGAGCGTCATTTGCACGCCGAGGCGCGGCCTCTTGTCGACGACGATCGAACTGGTCTCCCGGTGACGGTGGACCTCCCACACCCGGCCGCAACGGCACCGGAGCTCGACCGTGGTGAACGGCTCCTGGGCGACGCGGGCACGCTCCACTGCACTTTTGCGCTCCTCGAAGGCCCGGGCATCGTCGGAGCGGTCCAGCG
The DNA here is from genome assembly GCA_030446955.1 of Thermomicrobiales bacterium. GTDB lineage: Bacteria > Chloroflexota > Chloroflexia > Thermomicrobiales > UBA6265 > LC2-1. The sequence goes on along the minus strand of JAUJMG010000319.1, from coordinate 344 downwards.
CCTCGGCTTGGTCCTGGAACCATGCGTCCAGCTCGTCCCACGCCCAGTCGTGCTCGGGGGACAGCTCCGAGCCCGGCATCAGAGTCGATCTCCCGGGCTCAGCCGGCGGTGGGCGTCACGGGCCCGCTCGTCGGCTGCCGAGGCGGCGTAGCGGCTGAGCATGGTGCGGGACCGCCAGCCCGCCAGTCGCATGAGGTCGCCCTCGTTGCCGCCGTTGGCCAGCCAGGCGTGGGCGAAGCTGTGCCGGAGCTGGTGGGGATGGATCGGGCCGAGTCCCGCCTCCTCGCCCCGACGCCGGAACACCTGGGCGACGCCCGAGTCGCTGAGCCGTCCCCTCTTGCCCA
>JAUJMG010000318.1 GCA_030446955.1 Thermomicrobiales bacterium | reverse complement strand
GGGCGCTCCCGAATGCAAGACAGCTTGCGGGTGTGTCTCGTCGAAGTGTCTGAATAGTCCGGGGTCAGCCACTCAGTTGCCTTTCAGCCATCTTTCAGACCCTTCTCAGATGAGGGACTTAGCATCAGGTCAGGCGTCGAAGCCGGGGATGTCCCGACCTGACGCCACCGTCCCGCAGCCGTCTCGCACCGGAGCTTTCCATGAATCGCCCTCAACCCGCCCGTTACCGCCTCTGCCGTCCCACACCGGCGGTCTCCGACCACCCGGGATCCGCCCGTTTCAGCCGGCGCCACGCCATGGCCGGTCTTGGCGGGCTAGCCGCCGCCGACCTTCTGGGCAGGCGAACTCCCCGGGCGCTCGCCCAGACCGGGACCGCGATCCCCGCGACGCCGGATCTCGCTTCGGGCATTGGCGATGCCGCGGCCGCGTTCCTGGCGTCGCTCGACGAGCCGGCCCTGGCACTCGCCACCTACCCCTTCGCCGACCCGGAGCGGCAGCGGTGGCACTGGACCGTCCTCTCCAGCTTTCCCCGCAATGGCCTGCCTCTGACTGCAATGCGCGAGGAGCAGCGGGAGCTGGCGTTCGCCTTGCTCAGCGCCAGCCTGTCGGAGGCCGGATACCGCAAGGACCGCGACATCATGTCCCTGCAGCGCGATCTCGGCAACGACCCGCAGGACTACTTCGTCACCATCTTCGGCACCCCCGGCGCCGAGCCGTGGGGCTGGCGTTTGGAGGGGCACCACCTCTCTCGCCACTTTACCGTTGCGGGGGACCGCGTCTCCGCTGTCCCCTTCTTCCTCGGTGCCCTGCCAACGATCAACTACACCGGATTGCGGGTCATGGAGCGGGAGGAGGAAGCCGCCCGCGAGTTGGTTCGCTCTCTCCTGGCCGCCGGCCGCGATGACGCCGTGTTCCAGGCCGCGTCGCTGACCGAGCACCTGACCCAGAACCTGCCCCGCGTCGATCCGCTCGACCCGGTTGGGGTTGTCCTCGCGGACGTAGACGCGGGGCAGCGCACACTGGCGCTGGAGATCGTCGACACCTACCTCGGCACGCTCGCACCGGAGGTCGCGACCACGATCTTCGATCGAATTGACGCGGCCGGTCTCGACACCCTGACCTTCGGCTGGGCCGGGAGCGTGGAGCCGCGCCAACCGCACTATTACCGCCTCCAGGGTCCGACCTTCCTCCTGGAGTTCGACAACTCGCGCAACAGTAGCGCCCACATCCACAGCGTCTGGCGCGACTTCGAGCAGGATTTCGGCGGGGACCTGATGTAGTCCCCACCCGGACGTGCAACGACTACGGCGGGGATCGGGCCGGTCGCCGCGGGACAGCCGGTAGACCGATGACGTCTACAGGGGAGTCTCCACCAGATGGCGTGACGATTCCCGATCCGGGGGAGCCGATCGGGCCGGTCCCGAAACCGCACCTGCGCCGCCTGGGCGACCTGATCGGGCAGATGAGCGAAGTAAGACGGCCGGTGGCAGCGGGCACGGACTCCCCTCGGCCGCCAGCGTCACCGGCCGTCGCCCTGTTCGCCTACCGAATCGTGCAGGACGCGGTGACTCCGCGAAGCTCGGCCACGCCCTGGAGCACAGTGTTCACGAGGATCAGCCACCGCTGCAGTCAGTAACTGGCAGTCGCGCAACAGGCTACCGATCTGCTGGCGCAGGCCAGCGCCTACCGCGACATTCCCATCCCGCCCGCGCACGACACCACCGCATCCACGACTGCTTGAACCCGATCACGTCCAAGGTGTTTATGACGGACGCTTATCAGGATATCGACCTTGATACCTGGTCGCGGACGTTCCTCTCCACTGAACTTCAGCTCCAGGAGAACCGAATACATGACGCCTACGAATCGTCCGTCACCACCGGGGAGCCGGTTCCCATCCCCCCACAGCGATACCCGATCTGCAGGGACCACCCCATGATCGACCATCCCGACGAACGCGGCCGGCGACCGGCGGTGGCGGAGCGCCGGTCAGTGCCAGGCGACCGCGATAGAATCACGATCGCCTGGCCACGCCGCCCGCCCGCGTGGCGTCAATTGCTCGCGGGGCGACGGTTGATCCTGCCTCGGCTGCCGGCCAGCGCGTCGGCGCTGCTGGTCCTGCGCGTGTTCATTGGCCTCGGCTGGCTGCGCGCCTTCGCCGAGAAGGCTCCAGATTCCGCCTGGCGCGACGGCGCCGCTGTTGCAGCGTTCCTCGACGAGCGCATGGCCCGGGGCGAGGTGGCTGTGCCTCCATATGAGACGCTCATTGTCGGCGTCTTTCTGCCCCTTGCCCCCGCCCTGGGCTGGTTGATCATGGCGGGTCAACTGCTGGTCGGCATGGCCCTGCTCACCGGCACACTAACCCGCGCCGCTCTGCTCGGTGGCCTCGTCATGAACGTCAACTTCCTGCTCGCTGGCGCGCCCAACCCCAGCGGCTTTTACATCGTCATTCAAGCGGCGCTGCTCGCAACCGGAGCAGGCTCCATCCTGAGCGTAGACGCGTGGCGGACGCGTGGCGCTTCGCGCTCGGCTGCCGTCTTGCCAGGCAACCGACGCTGGCGCATCGTAGCAGCCGGACTCGGCTTGGCGGTAACCGGGTCCGCCCTGATGCAGGCCCGTGACCTCAGTCCGGCAGGCAGTGTTCACGACCCGGCGGTCTTGCTGGCGGTGCTCGGCGGACTGGCGGCACTGTGGGCAATTCTCACCGACGGGACGCCAGCGGATCAGCAGCGCGGCGGTCAGGGAGACCACACGTTACGGTCTGCCCAGCAGCGGCGCACCTGCATGCATGCCGCAACCGGCCACCTCACGCACCTGCTAAAGGAAAACCAGCAATGCTCGCATGGACGAACCTCGAACCCTCCAAGGTTGGAGATTCGGACGCCACGGTAACCACCTCCATGTCTACTCCGTCTCGGTCGTGCACCGAAGGGAGGCTGAGCCAGGCTGATCGGTCCCTGCGAACGTTTAGGAAGGAGGAGATGGCTCGGATCAAACACGTGACCCCATTGCCGTGATGCCACAGCGAGCCACGTCAGAAACGCCAGCGGATCGTTGCGGCGCTGCAAGCAACGGCAACTCACAATGGACAGCCACATTCGGGATGACCCGTGATCATGTTGGACCGCTTGCGAAATCAACGAGTGCCTATAGCGATCGACCTTCCCAACCCGAACTCGGTGGTCACGGTCCTCCAGTCTGGAGACACCATGGTCCTCGCCGACCTCTCTACTTCAAAGAACACGACTCCCAGAAGCCTGAGCGAGGCCGCAGGCTTTCGGTTCGTCTTCCTGCCACCATCATCGCCGGACGGTCAATCCGATCGAGTAGGCTCTCAGCGATAGCGAGGGAACTTGCCTCCACCGTTCGCGGGAACGGGGGGCGTCCTCTATGGAGCGACTTTCTGGTCATGGTGATCGACTTGCCGCATTGATGAGGATACGAAGTCGGGATACCTCGCCCGTGATCCACTCGATCACCCCAGCGTGACTACAGCTCCGCCAGTCGGGGCACGACCTGCGGCGCGACCTCCCGAACCCAGGCCACCGGATCGGGTCCGGCCGGACCATTCCAGACCTTGCTGATCCCCATCCGGGCGTACTGTTCCATGACGCGCAGGAACTCATCGACGTCGTCGACCGCGTTCGGGCCGCCGATGATCGTCTTCTCGATCCGGTCGTAGTCCGTACCTTCGGCGTCGCAGTGGCGCTTCAGGACCTCCAACTTGTGCAACCTCCGCGGGGTCGCTGCCGAACAGGTTGCAGGCGTCGGCGTAACGGGCGACCAGCCGCAGCGTCTTCCGCTCGCCCATGCCGCCGATCAGGATCGGCGGAGCCGGCTGCTGGATCGGGCGCGGCGAGCACAGCGTTTCGGCCAACTGGTAGTGCGTGCCCTCGAATGGACCGTCGTCGTCCGACCACATCTGCTTCACGATCTGGAGCGTTTCCTCCAGCCGCTCGAACCGCTCGGCTGTCGGCGGGTACGGCACGCCGAGGGCACGGTGCTCGCGCTCGTACCAGGCGGCGCCAAGACCAAGCATGGCGCGGCCCTCGGATAGCACGTCGAGCGTGGCGACGATCTTGGCCAGCAGGCCGGGGTGGCGGTAGGTCACGCCGGTGACGAGCAGGCCGAGCGTGAGATTCGTGGTCTGACCCGCGAGGTAGCCGAGGGTCGTGTATCCCTCCAACATCGGGTCCTCCGCGCGCGGCGACACGGGCTCGATCTGGAAGTAGTGGTCCATCAGCGTCATCGTCGCGACGCCGCCTTCGTCGGCGGCACGGGCGGTGTCGACGAGGGTTTGAACGAGCGGCGCCTCGTCCCCGGCCAGGACGAAGTTGGAGTAATGGATAGCGAGCTTCATGGCATTCCCTTCATTTCTGCGACCTGCTTGAACGCGGGAGAACGGCGGTCTCAACCGGTCAACGCATTTCTTTAGATCTCCGCGTCGTGCTCGGAGCGACCGTTGATCTCGCTTCGGACGTTTGGAACGCCGCCGCCATCGGTCGCGGGGTGACCGGTCCCGCTGCCTTGAGGGCGAATGCGAGTTCCTCAGGACGATGGGTGCATGTGCCGCTCCTATCACTGACACGTCGGGGACAGAGCCAGGGTCATCAGCGTCACATCGACGAAGCGGTCGTCGAGCTTCATCGCCTGGCGCTCCACACCGTACGCCTCGAAACCGACACTGGCATAGAGCCGATGGGCCGCGTCGCTTTCGCTCTCGGCGTCAACTGGAGCAGGTTCAGCTCCGGCTCCCGCCGACTCCGGGCGATGGCCTCCTCCAGCAGCATACGGCCAATCCCCCTGTCCCCACATGGCAGTTTGCGCAGAGAGCAGCCAGGTCGTCGCCCTGTGCCGCTGCTTGCGGCCGGTCGAGCGGCGGACGCCGATCGCCAATGACCCGTTTTGCTTAGGGGCAGCAGGCCCGACCGGTGACCAGGGCGTCCGCCTTGCTGCCGCGCGGATCGCACCGCGACGGTCACGCATAACGGATCGGCATGGGTTAATGAGTTAGGTGACGCACATCGGCCCATGAGGAACGTATCCGGGAGTTGCGCCGGGCAGGTGCCGTAGAATCATGGTATGTTGCGGGGCGCCGGCAGACCAGATCTTCTCAAGGACGGGTAGGGGCATGGAGCCAATCGTCAT
>JAUJMG010000317.1 GCA_030446955.1 Thermomicrobiales bacterium | reverse complement strand
GAGGAGGTCTTCGGGACCCACGGCTTCTCCGGCAACGAGTCCATCCTCTACCACCTCAACTCCCCGGCCCGGATCACCGGCGTCGCCTTCGAGCCAATTCCACCGCCGCAGGTGTGGCAGCCGCAGGGCCAGCATCACCACCACCTCAAGACGGGCGACATCCCCGCGGGCGGCGACGCGGTCAGCGGACGCGTCTGCTTGCTCTTCAATGACGACGTAACCTGGTCCCTCTCCCGTCCCACCGAACCAATGCTTGCCTACTACCGGAACGGCATCGCCGACGAGCTCTACTTCATTCATGAGGGCACGGGGACTCTCCGATCCGTCTTCGGTGCCCTCGCTTATGGGCAGGGCGACTATCTTCTGGTACCCCGCGGGACGACCTACCGCCTGGATCTCGACGCGGTTCCCCAGCGTCACCTCGTCATCGAGAGCTTTGGCCAACTCGAAACACCGAAACGATACCGCAACGCCTACGGCCAGCTCATGGAGCACGCTCCGTTCACCCAGCGCGACATTCGCCGACCGGGCGAATTGGAAACCCACGATGAGCGAGGCGACTTTGAGGTACGCCTGAAGCTACGAGACGGGGTGACCTGCTACAAGCTCGACTACCATCCGTTCGACGTGGTCGGCTGGGACGGTTATGTCTACCCGTGGGCTCTCAATATAGCCGACTTCGAGCCGATCACCGGGCGGGTACATCAGCCGCCACCAGTCCATCAGACGTTCGAAGGGCCAAACTTCGTCGTCTGCTCGTTCGTCCCCCGCAAGTTCGACTACCACCCGCTGGCGATTCCGGCCCCATATCACCACTCCAACATCGACAGCGAGGAGGTCATGTACTACGTCAGCGGGAACTTTATGAGTCGCCGCGGCGTCGAGGTCGGCAGCATGACCCTCCACCCTCGGGGCATCCCCCACGGCCCGCATCCCGGCGCTGCCGAGGCGAGTATTGGCAAGGAGGGGACGGAGGAACTCGCGGTCATGGTGGACACCTTCCGCCCGCTCAACCTGACCGCCGCCGCTCGCGAGTTTGAGGACGACCGCTACCCCTTCTCCTGGCTGGAGAAGCCGGGAGCGGTCACCTAATTCGATTTGAGGGGCTAACAGCGCCGAACCCTGCAGGGATTCCGGTCCGGCCGTGGGTCTCTGCAAGCTTGCGAACGACTTTCGGGGGCGCCTCATTGGTTGCGGCGTCGGAGGTACCCTCACTCCGCGACACCCCGTTCGTCGCACCCGTTTCCCCATCTACCTGTGGATTCGGCTCGGATTGCGCGGGCGCGGCAGCAACTGTGACGGCGGCCCCGTCCTCTTCTGCTGGGTCCGGTTCGGGCCCGACGGGCTCCATCGGCAGGATGGCATCTTCGTTGAGGGGCCCCGCCGACGGAACGGCGTGCGCGAACGCAGGTGGCGTGGCAACCTCAAGGGTGGCGCCATTCGACAAGGATGAGACATCGTGCGACGGGACGAGATCGTCGGTTGTTGAGTTTCGCTTGGGTTGCCCGCGGCCTGGCGGCGAGGAGGTCAAGAGGTCCACGGTCGGCTTTGTTTGGGGTCGGGCCGGCGACGCAGTGAAGACAGGAACAAGCCGCGGCTGCCTGCGCGCATAGACCAACGCCCAGCCGACGCTCGCCAGGAGCGCGAGTGCCGAAGCAAACAAGACGATTAACGCCCCTGTACGGTCGTTCGCCCGGGCAATCAATGCTGCCAGCGTCGCGAAGCAGAGAAACCCGCCGGCAATCGCCAGGACCAAGCCGGCGGCCCGACACGCACGTCCCCATGCCAGCCGCCGCGTCACCTCAGACCAGCGCAACACCTGTCCCTGACGGATGCGCCGCGGCCAGGGTCCAAGATTGCGGAGGGCCAGCCCAAGAAGGACAGCAAGCGCACCAATCCCAAACCCAAGAACCACGAAATCCACGGCGCCCCCCACCGGTGCCGGCCGGTCCCACTTCCCGCCCCGTTCGCCTTTGGCTCGCTCCGAGCGTCACCGAGCCGACACCCGCACATTGGTGCCGCCCTGCGTGTCGCCTGCCGCATCACGTCTTGCCGCATTCTAGCCCATCGCTTCCCAGATGAGGCCCTTTCCACGAGGCAATTCGGAGGAGATGTCCGTTCATACGCGTCAGCGAAGCGAGACCGCCGCCAACAGTCTCCCCACCGCCGTCCAGTCGTTCATACAGGTTGGGGAATTCCGGGATCGGAGGCAGACCCACGCAGGTCCACCTTCAAGATGGACGGCTTATCGGCGGAGGTCAGCGGGGATGAGAGCGGCCGGTTCGACTCAGTGCAACTCCGTCCGATACATGTCCCGGCGCAGCACGAAGCGGAAGCCAGCGCGCTGGAAGTTGCGGGGAGAGGCGTTTTCCTGCACGGTTTCGGTCGCCGCGAGACTGCAGCCACCAGCGACGGCATCGGCAAGCCGCTGCGCGATGAAAGCCGTTTGGACGCCACGTCCACGGTACGCCGGGTCAGTCGCCGCGACCATGCAGAGCGCCACACCCCCATGCATGAAGAGCGTTGCTCCGCCAGCCAGCGCGCCATCGACCAGAGCGAGGTAATGGACCCAACCCGGCAACCCGATCGTGGCGGCGTAAAGGAAGCCCCGGCCATGGTTCTCCGGCAACTCCCAGCCCCGGTTAAGCACGCGCGCGAAGCGAACAGGGTCGATGTCGCCGGTCTGCAGCGCGAGCGCTCCAGGCACCGCCGGCAGTGCCTCAGCACCGCCAAGGCGACGGGCCCAAACGAGTTCCTCATACTCGTGGGTTAGGCCAAGCGCGGCGAGTCGATTCGGAGTGGCCCAATTCCGGCGCTCACGCGTGATCCCAACTCCGAAGACGCGAGCACCACCGGTTCGTGCCGCGGCCTCACCTGCCGCCCACGCCCGGTCTGGATCCGGAGCCGCCTCGAAGGTGATCAGGCAGTTGTAGGCCGCGCTCTCGTCACCGGGATTCCACATCGCGAGGGCCCCGCCGACGACGGCACAGCCGCTGCCGATCGTGGCGCCTCCTGCACGGTACATCGCGCCGTAGGCGGCGATGTCTGCATGGTGCATCCGGTTCCGATCCTCCGGTTGAAGGTCGGCCCGAGGTGGGTCAGGCATCATGCGACTACTCCTGAATGGAAGGGGGGTCCGTGTGGCGCGGCTACCCGGGAGCAGTCGTCGATGCGCTCGCTGACAAGTGACGGTGAAGATGGATCGTTTGGTGCTGCCTCACATCTCTCCCCCAGCTTCCCGCGCGTGAACTCCCTACGCCTGCCCCATGGAAACGAGGACGGCCTCCACCAATCCATCCCCGACGGCGATGACGACTCCATCAGGGGACCGCTGCATGACTGTTCCGGGAGGTAGGTCACAGGGTTCCGCAAGCGGCCTCACCTCCAAGACACCCACGGTCTGCCCCTCAATACGGGCCAGCGCCTGCGGCATCACGAGGTTGAGCGCCGTTGCCTGCTGCTGGAGAACTTCACGTGGCAGCCGCCAGTCTAGCCACTGCTCCTCCTCCGTGAATGGAGCGGCGTAGCTCGCGTGCTCGTGCTCCTGCGGAACGCCAGGCTCCCCGGCCAGCGCGGCGGCGGTACCCTCCGTCAACGCGGCAATGATCGCGTCTGACCACACCGCCAGCACCTTCTCCCGGGAAGCATCGAGTGGGGTTGGGTGCTCATGCTTGCTCAGGATGGGACCCGTATCGAAGCCGGCCTCGGTACGGTGCAGCGTGGCCCCAAGGGTGGTCTCGCCGGCATAGAGCATCCGAGCTGGATTCGGGCCCCGATAGCGAGGGAGCGGGGACGGATGGAGGTTGACGGCGCCACAGCGCGGGATCGCCAACACCTCGGGCGGGATGCGAAACGGAAACGTGTAGGAGACGAGCAGATCCGGGGCCAGCGCTGTCAACATGGGCGCGACGCGGCGGAGGCGGGTGGTCAGCAGGATATCCTGTCCACGCGGTGCCATCGCGACAATCTCGCGGTGCCCCAGGTAGGTGGAACGTGCTGGCCCGGGTGAAGTCAGGACGAGGGCCAACTCATGGCCAGCGGCCGCCGCCCATGCAGCAACTAGCCGGTATGCCGCCGGCTCCACCACCAGGGCCACGACTCGATGCCCACTGGCTAGCTGCTCGCTGGTTACACCCTCCGCCATGATCTGTTGTGTCGCCCCGTCGCCCGTGGTGATCCTCCCTTGTTGGGTCGCCCTTACTCAGGAGAGACCCACGCGAGATCCGTGCCCCGCGGCGGCGTTCACCCCAACCGCCGTCACCGACCCATCCTGATGAAGTTGCAGTTGCAGGGAGCCGAGCCGGATCCGCAGGACTGCTCAGCAGAAGGGTGGTACCACGACCATACCGCATGAGGTGCCGGATCCTCTACCCGCCGCGAGCGTGCTTAGCTCGTGGGGCAACCCTAGACCGTAAACGACGTCTCGACTCCGTTGACGCGGACGACGTACGTGCCGGGGGGAAACGGCCCGTCCAGCGGAACCACCTGCTCGAACGGCTCCAGGACTTGAGCGCAGAGGGCATCAGCCGGTCTGACCGCCCCGATTGTGACCGTAACGGCGTTCCCGTCCCGGGTCTGACCAATCTCGCCGATCTCGGTGCAGGCATCGGGCAGGGAGCCCTTAACAACCACCTGCACCTGGACGGGAAAACTTTCCAACACTTGCACGTCCACCTGCTCCACGATCAGCGAATCTGCACCACTAATTTGCTCCTCTTCCGACGCGGGAGGCCCGCCGCGATCGAGCGGCAGGAAATCGTCCGGGGAGCAGCCGGCCATCAGGAGCACAGTTGTCATGATTAGGAGCGCGGCGCGGCGCGGCGGGAACAGACATCGAAGCGACATCGGGCACTCCTTGCTCTCTCTCGTCGCAGGTGGTCCTGTATAGCACTCACTCAACGTGGCCACGTCGCGGCCCCGCCCCACGCCATCAACCCTGCTTGCGTACTGGCGCAGAAACCCGGCCCCCAACCCTTGACAAGGTCTTTGTGTACGGCTATAGTGTCCGTACAGTCCCGAGGAGCCAAGCGAAAGCGGCGCTCCCCACCGGACGAGGCCATGGGCCGGAGGGCCATTGCGGGGTAGTCCTCCGACACCGGGCCACGATCGGGACCGATCAGGGAACCACGTCCGTTGCGGGGCGTTGACGTGGGGAAGCG
>JAUJMG010000316.1 GCA_030446955.1 Thermomicrobiales bacterium | reverse complement strand
TTGCCGAACCACCACAAGAGGTTCATCGCCCCGAATCCCGCCGCGAAGATGCCGATCCCGGCGAGGAGGGCCTGGCCGTCGCTGGGGTGCCCAAGGCGGCGCCTCGCAATGCGCCGAGCCTTGAACCGACCCCTAGTCAGTTCCCGCTCTGCCACGGTCGCCTCCCAAACCTGATGCCACGTCATGCTGCCCGCCGCGCCGCAGAAGACAGCCGGGTGGCTGCGGCCTCATGACGGAAGTCGTAGCCCCCCAACAGCAGCAAGCCGAGGACGCCGGCGAGCGCGAGCAGCGTCCCGCCACCCCAGAAGAGCGGCCGGATACCAAGCCAGTCCACGATCACGGCCCCCAGAGCGAGGGACAGCAGCCGCATCGCGTTCCAGGTCACGTCCAGCAGGGTAAAGACGCGGCCCCGGACCGCGTCCGGGATCGCACCCTGCACGGTCGCGTTGAACACGACCATGCCGGTCGAGGTGTTCAGCCCATAGACGAAGAGCAGCAGGAGCGCCACGGGCAGCGGGGTGACGACGGCGAGCAGCACGTCGCCGACTCCTCGGATCACGTAGGGCAGAAACAGCCAGCGCGCGCTGCGGTAGTCGCGGGCGAACGTGTTGGGGATGAACGGCCCCAGCAGTGCCCCGACGCCGATCGCCCCAATCAGCCAGGCGAACCCGGACGGTGGCAGCCTTAGGTGCCGCTCGGAGAGAACCACGAGCATTGCAGCGGTGGCCCCGACCGCAAACGAGGCGAGCGCCTGCACCAACAAGAGCCGCGAGACGAACGGATCGGTTCGGGCAAAGCGCAAACCCTCCCGCGCGTCGGCGAGAAACCGGCCCAAGCCCCGTTTGGCCTGCTCGCCGACATGACCGGCGTGGGCGGGGATTGCGAGGCGGAGCAGGAGGAGCGCCGAGACCACGAAGGTGGCAGCATTGAGGCCAAAGGCAACCTGCGTTCCCACCAGCGCGATCAGTCCGCCGGCGAGAGCCGAGGCCAGAATCTGCACGAGGCGGCCCGTGGACCAGGCGACCGAGTTGGCCGCCAAGCGCTGCTCCTCAGTGGTCAGGGCGGGGATCACCGCCTGCACCGTCGGGTTGAAGAAGGTATTGCCGGCGGCCACGCCAGCGGCGACCAGGTAGGCATGCCAGGTGCCCTGCGGCCAGAGGAGGGAGAGCACCAGGCCGGCCCGGATCAGGTCGGAGGCGATGAGAACGGCCTTGCGGCTGAAGCGGTCGATGACGACGCCGGCGACGGGGCCAAGCAGCAGGACGGGTACGACCTCGGCGGCCACCAGCACCGCCACCGCGAGCCCTTGGCCCGTGAGCTGATAGACGAGCACGACGAGGGCGATGTAGTGGAGGGTGTCACCGAAGTTGGAGACGAGCTGCGAGAGCCAGAGGGGGAAATAGGACGGGCTGCGCGCGACGTCCAGGTAGGCACTTCCGGCCTGCCTGAGCCGCGCCAGAATGCTCTGCTCACGCACCGTCTTGCTGGTCAAGGAGTCTTCACCTCGCCCTGGGCACAACAGCCACCCTGGCCGCCCACCGGGTCTACGAGCTCGCCGCTGGCCGAGGCACAGAACCGACTCGTGCCCGATGGACCTCATCGCGGAACACCGGGATCGCCACCGCGGCGGCCAAGAACGCCACGGCACCGAAGCTCAGCAAGGCCGTGCCCAAGCCCAGTCCGAGCATCCAGCCGAATGTCAGGCTGCCAAGTCCGAAGCCGGTAAACAGGGTGAAGACGTTGAGCCCCATCGCCTGGCCTCGGTTAGGGCTGAGGTCGGTCACGATCCCCGCCAGGAGGGGCTGCGTCAGGTCGTAGCCGAGAGAGAGCGCCGTCACGAGCAGCGCCGTTGCCACAACCGGCAGGTTAAGGGCGAGGGCCACCGCTGCAGCCCCCGCGATGCCCAGGCCCAGGGGAATCAGCCATCGGCGCCCCCACCGGTCGTCCGCTCGGCCGACGAGCGGGCCGAAGAGGAACCCTGGGATCCCGTAGCCGACCAGCGCCAGGCCGATCTCGACCTCGCTCAGGCCGTAGCGCCAGTTGAAGTAGAGCCCCAGCCAGGTGAAGACGCCCGAGTGGAAGACGGCGTTGAGCAGCACGTAGCCGTAGGTCCGCTGGCCCCGCCACGAGCGCAGCAGCCCCAGGTAGCCGCCGAGCATGGCCTGGTCGGATGGACGGGTTCGCGATGGAGTGCCCCTCAGAAGCGCGCGGCGGGAGAGGAGTAGCACGAGGAGGAGGAGCGCAAGGAGAGCAACGCCGAGGAAGAGGCCGCGCCAACCGATCACCGGCTCAAGCATGACGCCGGCGGTTGAGCCGAAGGCCATCCCCCCCGCCATCGCTCCGAAGAGCCACCCGAGGGGACGACCCCGCTCATGGAAGGGAAACAGGTCGCCGAGCAGCGCGAGGGCAATGGGCACGACACCACTCGCGCCAAGGCCGGTAAGTAGACGCAACATGAGCAGGGCCGTCAGTGACCAGGCAACCGCCGTCAGGGCGGTCAAACCCACGAAAGCGAGGAGGGAGGCGAGGATGACCTGGTCCCGTCCGAATCGGTCGGAGAGCGGGTCGTAGACGAGGGTGGCTACCCCGTAGGGGATGAGGTAGGCCGGGACGATGAGCCCGATCGCTTGCACCGAGACGTCGAACAGCTCGGCCAGCCGGGGGAGCAGTGGCGCGACCATGAACGCCTGGAAGAAGATCAGGAACGTCGCGGCGGCCAGGAGTCGGAGCAGTTGCTCCCGTGCAGCGACTGCTGGATCAGACGTGATCACCTGTATTGGCCTCTACCAACTGCAGACACGTCTGGCGAAGCTGTTCCTGAGCGGGTGGACGGCACCTCTCAACCCGCCAGGGCCGCCGGACTTGCGACCGGCGTGGCCGGCGAGGCGGCCCCTCCGCCGGCGATCCCGAGTCCGATCGGCTTGGCGCCGACCGGCACGCGTCCCATGACCGTCCCCGTCACCGGATCGAGCACCACGAGCTGTCCGTCAGCGCTGTCGACGACGTAGAGCCGACTCCCGTCCGGGGCGAGACCGACGCCGATTGGACTACCCCCGATCTCGATCGTTTGCCGGACCGTCTGGGTGGCCGCGTCGATCACCGTCACGCTACCGTCTCCCGAGTTGCCGACGTAGAGCGTCTGGCCGTCGGGCGAGGCGGCCACGATCAAGGGCTTGTCTCCGACCGGCACCTCTGCCACCGCGCTCCGGCTCGCGACATCAATCACCGAGACGCTGTTGGAGCCCGCGTTGGCCACGTAGAGCGTCTGTCCATCCGGACTGATCGCGGCCCCGAAGGGTGACATGCCGACCGGGATAGACCCCACGACGCGCCAACTGCCGACCTCAATGAGCGAGACGTCATTGGCCGTGTTGTTGACGGCGAAGGCGAGGGTGCCGTCAGGAGCGACCACCAGGCCGTGGCGCCCCTGACCCTCACCGACCACGTCCACCACGCGATCCGTCGCCACCTCGATGACTGAGGTAGTGCCCTCACCAAAGCTGTTGACCAGGACGAAACGACCGTCAGGCGTGCCCGCCAGCCGCGTCGGCTTGGCCCCGACCGTGATCTGGGCCACCTCCTGGAGGGTAACGCCGTCGACGACGGAAACCGTGTTCGCACCGAAGTTGCCAACATAGACGCGCCGGCCGCCCTGGAGGGCAAGGACATGGTGCGGCTCCTGGCCCACCGGGACGGTGGCCAGCACGGCGTTGCGCATCGCGTCCACGGCTGTGATGCTGTTCTCCCCGGAGTTGGCGACGTAGACACGCCGCCCAGCTTCTGCGACGGGCGTTGCCCCGCCCTGGGCTGGCACCGACGCCGGCGAACGCCCCCAGAACCCGAAGCCCAAGAGGAGGAGAACACCTACGACCGTCCATCGTCTCAGGATCATCGGGGCTTGGTCCTTTCCATTGCCGGGCGTCCTCATCGCTCCCCGCCGGGCCACGTCAGCAACGGCATGTTCACCACGACGCCGGGCTGCTCGATCGTCACCTCGCCCCGGGCTTCGGCCTCTTGCACCTCGGCCGCCGCTCTGAGCTCGCGGGCGTTCTCTGGGTCGGTCCAGCTGACGCGGTTCAGGGCGCGTAGCGGGCTGTAACCGTCGCTCCCAGGTGGGTGGTCGAAGACGTCGGGCTGGAAGCCCAGCGGCCCGGCCCCCTCGATCCCATTGGCAAAGACGTACACGTTCGCCAGCATCGAGGCCGGGGCCTCGGCCAGTGCCGGGACGACGAGCACCGGCGACCCCATCATCCCGGTCAGCATCTCTGCGATCTCCGGGGCGGAGGCTTCGGGGTGCACGAAGCGGATCTCCTCTCCCTCGGCATACCCCAGCACGGCCGGCAACGTCGCGCCACCACCTGCCGTCTCACCCATGCCCGCCGAGTCGCGCCGATCCTCGGGCGTCAGGAGTAGATAGGCGGCAGCAAAGCCCACGACCACCACCACGATCAGCGCCAAGATCAGCAGATTCCGCTTCATGCCTGACCCTTTCGCCCCACCGCGGTGGCTGCCTAGACCGGGAAGAACTGGGAAAAGAACCTGGCCCAAACGCTGATGGCGATCGTCCAGACCCCAACGACCATCAGGATGACGCCGCCCCACCGCTTCACATGCGAGGTCTCGGCGCGCAGCTTGGCGAGCAACTCGTCTTGGGCCAGGCCGATCGCGATGGCCAGCCCGAACAGGAGCAGGACAATCACCAGACCGGCGACCCCGAAAGCGGCGAGGGAGGCGACGAGACCGCCGACCGTGAGGGCGTACCCGACCAGACCGGCCAGGATCGGCCCCGTTCAGCCAAAG
The DNA here is from genome assembly GCA_030446955.1 of Thermomicrobiales bacterium. Lineage (GTDB taxonomy): Bacteria > Chloroflexota > Chloroflexia > Thermomicrobiales > UBA6265 > LC2-1. The sequence continues at coordinate 391 of JAUJMG010000316.1, read as the reverse complement.
CCGGCGAGGATGTAGACGAACCCGAAGAGGCCGAACGCGCGCGCGGGCTGCTCCCGCCGCAGCCGCGCTTGCCGGCGCATCAGCGGATTGGTCAGCCGGTGGGCGGAGAAGGAGACCGGGAGCAGACCGAACTGGATCAGCCCGAGGACGATCAGCAGCGTCCCGATCCCGAACCGGATGGTGCGGCCGGCCGTACTGGTGAACGTCACCCCTTCAAAGAGGGCTGAGGCACCGAGGGCGATCCCGATCCCGGTCAGGATCAGAAAGGCGCTCGCCCCCAGCGCCAGGGCGGTCGCGAAGCTCAGCGCCCGGGGCATCCGGGACCCGGACGCGCCACTTGGTGCGCTGCTCTCGCGGGCGAGGAGCGTCACCAGGAGCGGGAACGAACAGG
>JAUJMG010000315.1 GCA_030446955.1 Thermomicrobiales bacterium | reverse complement strand
CCCTTGAGGACCTGGTCGAAAGCCTGGTGGGTGAGATCCAGGACGAGGGTGAGGTCGACGATCCGGAGCCGACCGTGGAACCCGACGGCAGCTTGCTCTTGGATGGCCTGACCACGCTGGTCGAGGCGCGGGAGTACCTCAGCCTTGAGCTGGACCAGGAGAAGTTCGACGTCGATACCGTCGGGGGCTACGTCTTTAGCGCCCTCGGCCGCCCTGCAGAGGTCGGCGACGAGATTACGGCCCCATCGGGTCAGTGTCTCCGGGTTGAGGAACTGGACGGCCTACGGGTGGCACGGGTGCGGGTCCTCCCGCGGCCGGGGGACGACGTTGTCCTGACCGAGACCCCTGATGGGATGGTCACTCACAGCAGTTCGTGATGGGTCCCGCACGATCCTGGTAGGGGGGAGTCTGCCCAATCGGCATCGTGCCGCCTCTGGTCCGCTATCCATCATGCGGGAGGAGGATCTGTCTGGGCGACCGGGGCCGAAACTCATTTCACAGGATGACGCGGCTGGCGGGGCGAGCGCGGACGGTCCCGCCTCGTCTGAATGCCATGCGACCGACCCCTTCATGAGAAAGCCGACGGGGTCGACGAGCGTTCCAACGGCGGCCCATGCCATCCTCGGCTTGCTGGAATTGGATGACGGCTCGAGCCATGGATATGACTTAGCTCGCCACTTCGGTGATGACCAGCCACTGGCCCAGGTGATCCACCTGGAGCCGGCGATGCTCTACCACCATCTCAAGCGCCTCGCCCGAGCCGGTTGGGCGACGGCCAACATCGAGCCCCAAGGAACGCGACCTGCCCGCCAGGTGTACCAGATCACTGCGGCAGGCCGTGCCGAACTGCGCCGCTGGCTTGCGGAGCCGGTCGCTCACACGCGGGAGATCCGGCTAGAGTTCCTGGTCAAGCTCTACCTGGCTCAGCGGCTGGACCCGGACCTGGCCTCCCTCCTCCTTGCCGGCCAACTCGACACCTGCCGCCGCCTGGAGGCCTCCCTTGTCGCGCAGCTCGCCGCCCTAGCCGACAGTGACGCAGGCACCCCTGACCTAGTCTTTTCCCGCCGTGTGCTGGAGTTGCGCTTGGCGCAAACCCAGGCCGCCGTTAGGTGGCTGGCGCACACGGGAGGGTGAGCCGGCGGGAAGCGTTCTGGACAGGACCTCATCCGGGAAAAAGGGATAGGGCACGGAGCAGTGCACCGCTGGGCTTGACACCGCGTCGCCAGCGGCCTACGCTCCCGGTCGGGCTAGTCAATGATTGACTATGAGGGCGGGGGCAGCCCGCGCCGTGGCGTTGACGGAGGCGAGGCGTGCACCGAGCGTTTGGGAGGTGGCTGCTCCTCCTTGTTGGCGTATTGTCGGTCGCCCTTGGCGTAAGCGGAGTCACGGTATCGGCCACCAGCCGCGTGGTCTTGGCGCAGACGGTGGAGAGCCGCTGCGAGGGGAGGGCTACACCCCTTGCGGTGGGGAGCACGCCGGCTACCGGGGTGACGGCAGAGGCGTCTCCCTCCGTGCCGCTGCCGATTCCGGCCGAGGGTGGCACCTTGACGGTCTTCGCTGCCGCGTCGCTCACGGACGCGTTCAACCGGATCGGTGACGAGCTGGAAGCGGCGTATCTTGGGCTGACGGTGGAGTACAACTTTGCTGGCTCGCAGGCGCTCGTCACCCAGTTGCGCGAAGGCGCGACGGCTGACGTCTTCGCCTCCGCGGGTCAGGAGCCCATGGACGCTGCCATTGCCGCCGGTGTCGTGGAGGGAGAGCCGGTTCACTTCACCCAGAACCGTCTGGTGATTGTCGTGCCCCATGACAACCCGGGCGGCGTCCGAACCGCTGCCGATCTTGCTGCACCAGGGCTGAGGCTGGTTTTGGCTGCCCCGGACGTCCCCGTCGGTCGGTACGCCTGGGATGTCATCTGCGCGATGGGTTCGGATCCTGTCACCTACGGAGCAGACTTCGTCGGGCGGGTGGTCGCCAACGTCGCCTCCGAAGAGAACAATGTGAAGGCAGTGCTCGCGAAGGTCCGGCTTGGTGAGGCGGACGCCGGGATCGTGTACGAAACAGACCTGACGCCGGACGTGGCCGGAGCGGTCGCGGTGGTGGAGATCCCGCCGGCGGTCAATGTGATTGCGACATACCCGATTGCTCCAGTGCGAGGCGGGGATCCCTCCTTGGCGCAGGTATTCATCGCCTACCTGCTTGCTCCTGAGGGGCAGGCAACGCTCCAAGCGTTCGGCTTTGAGCCGATTCCATAGGATCAGATTCCCGTTGCGGCGCTATTGACGAGGGAGTGGGTGGACGGGCGAGAAGCGCGGGCGCAGCCGAGGCATAAGAGCGCGAACTGGGCGCCCGCTCTGCCCCCCATCTCCTCTCAGTCCGAGCAACCCCCGCGCGATATGGCAGCGCCTCAGGCGGACTTCGTGCGCCGTGCCGCTGTCACGGCCGCCGGGCTTGCCGCAGCCGCATTGGTCCTCTTTCTCCTCGTCCCGCTTGGCGCGTTGCTCGCTCGGGCGGTGGGAGATCGGCATGCATTTACGTCCGAAACCACGGAGATCCTGTGGCGTGCCCTGACGCTCACGCTGTTGACCTCCGGGGTTGCTCTTGCCGTCGTGCTCGCGTTCGGCACCCCGCTGGCGTACCTGCTTGCCCGACGACGTTTCCCCGGTGCGGCGCTGGTCGATGCCCTCATTGACGTGCCAATGGTGCTTCCTCCGGCCGTCGCCGGCCTAGCGCTCTTGATGGCGTTCGGTCGTCGGGGGGTGGTGGGGGGGCCGCTGGCAGAGATGGGGATCACGGTCGGGTTCACGACGGCGGCCGTGGTGCTGGCGCAGGTCTTCGTCGCCGTGCCCTTCTACGTTCGCGCCGCCCGGGCGGGTTTTGCCCGGGTGGACCGGGTGCTTGAGGAGGCAGCCGCCGGCCTAGGAGCTTCCCCGCCGCGCGTCTTCCGCACGGTCACCGTACCATTGGCCCGACCTAGTCTGATAGCTGGAGCGGTCCTGGCCTGGGCTCGGGCGGTGGGTGAGTTTGGAGCGACCATCCTGTTTGCCGGCAATTATCCGGGCCGGACCCAAACGATGCCGTTGGCCGTCTATGGACGATTCGAGGCTGGGGATCTGCCAAGCGCTCTCCTTCTCGCCGCCGTCCTGCTTGGCGCATCGCTGCTGGTCTTGCTCGGCGTTCGTCTCGTCGGCGAGCGTGGGCAGGAGGGGGTCTGGCGATAGCAGATCGTCGGCATTCCAGCCGGGAGCCGGGCGCATCGCTCCTACATGAGATGGCGGGAGCGCCGGATCGGATGGTGGCAATCGACGGTGCGCTATACTCGCCCATCGGGAAGATGTCCGACCCGGAATGGCTCGGAGAGCGGCGAGGGAAGCGGGACGGACAGCACCGGAATGGAGCCTCAGACAGCGTCTCCGCACACGGAGACGCCCGAGAGCCGGCTCAATGCCTGGCTCGCCGAGTCACCACGCTTCACTCTTGCAGCGGCGGAATCATGTACCGGCGGCGAAATTGCCCATCGGATTACCTCCGTTGCCGGCAGTTCCGCCTACTTCCTGGGCAGCATCGTCGCTTATGCGAACGACGCCAAGGCTGCGCTCCTGAGTGTGCCGCAGGAGGTGCTGGAGCGCCCGGGCGCGGTGAGTGAGCCCTGCGCGAGGGCGATGGCCGAGGGGGCACGTCGCGCCTTTGGCGCCGACATGGCTGTTTCAACCACCGGTATCGCTGGACCCGGTGGCGGCACCCCGCGCAAGCCTGTTGGACTGGTCTACATCGCGTTGGCCGACCCGTCCGACACCGTCTGCGAGGAGCACCACTTCCCTGGGGACCGCGCGTCGGTCGTCGCTGCTGCGGCCGAAGCCGCCCTCGCCCTGCTGGCGACTCGCGTCGAGGCTGCCCTATCGAGGGATGGACAGTCGCTCGACGCGGGGTTGTCCGTCTTGCACCCTGTCGAATCGTAGGGAGGGTTCGTCACGCCGCGGGAACCCCAGATGAGTTGAACTGCGTCGATCGCTGATCCCCTATTCACTAAAGGAGCCGCAGCCTTGCCCGCGATGTCCAAGCTCTACGAGAAGACAACCCTCGCCAATGGCGTGCGCGTTGTGACCGGTGAGATGACCGGCGTTCGCTCCGCGAGCCTCATCTTCTACTACGGTGTCGGCTCCCGCTACGAGCGGCCGGATATTGCCGGGGTTTCCCACTTTCTCGAGCACATGCTCTTCAAGGGCACGGAGAAGCGGCCGGATCCGATGCAGATCTCGCAGGAGATCGAGGGTGTCGGTGGGATCCTCAACGCCGCCACCGGCCGCGAGTCGACCAACTACTGGTGCAAGGTTCCCAGCACCCACTTTGCCCTTGCCTACGATGTCCTGGCCGACATCATTCGCAACTCGGTAATCGACCAGGCTGAGTTGGACAAGGAGCGCTCCGTCATCTTCGAAGAGATCCGCTCCATCAATGACTCCCCAGAGGATCTGGTCCACGAGCTGATCGATGAGGTCGTCTGGGGCAATCACGCCGTTGGCCGCTCCATTGCCGGCTCCGAAGAGACAGTCGGCGCGATCAACCGGGACGCGATGGTCGACTTCTGGCGCCGTAACTACCGCCCGGATCGCCTCGTCGTCGCGGCCGGGGGTGATGTCCGGCATGACCAGGTGGTTGATCTGACCGAGCGGTGCTTTGGAGATCTTGTCGCCGTCGGCGAGCCGGATGGGTACGACGCGGCCGCACCGGATACTGGGCAGGACGCGCCGCGGGTGCGTCTTGTCGAGCGGGAGACGGAGCAGGCCCACCTCTGTCTGGCGATGCCGGCGCTGCCCTACAGCACCGAGCGTCGCTACGCGCAGTCGACCATCGAGGCAATCCTCTCTTCTGGGATGAGTTCGCGCCTCTTCCAGGAGATTCGGGAGAAGCGTGGCCTGGTCTACTCCGTCTACGGGTACTTCCGCCCCTACGAGGACGTGGGGCAGGGGGTCGTCTACGCCGGCACCGATTTGGAGCGGGTTGAGGAGACGGTCGGCGCCATCGTCCAGGAGTTGCGCAAGCTGCGGGATGTGCCCGTTCCGGCGGAGGAGTTGCAGCGGACCAAGGATCTGAGGAAGGGTCGCCTCCTGATGGGCTTGGAGGACAGCCGTTCTGTCGCCTCGTGGATTGGCAGCCAGGAGTTGACCTACGGCGAGATCCGAACCCCGGAGGAGGTGATGGAGA
>JAUJMG010000314.1 GCA_030446955.1 Thermomicrobiales bacterium | reverse complement strand
ATAGGTGTAATAGCGCCGGGGCATGCGTTCCAGGCCCAGGAAGTGCATCGGGAAGGCTGGAATTGGACTCAGCTCTCGGCTGAGCGAAGGTGTCGCCGGTGCCCCGTTTGCCTTCCCCTGCGTGGATGATCAGGGCATGGCGCTTGTCGAGCAGATCGTCGAAGCCGGCGTAGGAGACGAACTCCTCGGACCGCGAGCAGGGTGCCGATGACCCCATGGGGCCACCGGCACCTGGCAACAGAAGGATCATGTCGCCCGTGATCAGGGGGTGCGGGGAGATGGCAGTCTGTCCAACAGCACCGCCGGGTCATGGCGTGCCGAGAACGGCATCGCCCAACCGTCTCCTGCTAGGTCTCAGGCGTAGCCGGCATACCCTCGTCCGCGACTGCGGCCTCGGGGGTAGCCGGCTGTTCGTCTTGGACCTCAGCCTCGGGAGTCGCTCCCTCCTCAGGCTCCGGAGTCGGCGCCGTCACCGCACCCTCAGGAACCTGGTCGGCCGGCACGACTCGCCAGAGTGTCCCGCTGGGATTCTCGAACGGATCGTAGTCCCGGTTGAACTCGCACTCGCAGGCCGTCAGGTAGACATTGCCGGTCTCGCCGGTGCCAGAGCCGGTGGCCAACAGGCTGGTCTGGAGCAGTTCTGCGTACTGCCAGGCGCCGGCGTCATCCCGGGCCAGGCCCCAGATGCGACCGCTGCAGAAGTCGGAGTTGAAGTAGATGCCTTGCAGGGCGGGAAACTCTTCGCCGCGGTAGACGCCCATCCCCGTGATTGAGCAGCCGAATTCGTGGCTGTACTCGGCCACGGGCGGCACGCCGACCACGGAGCAGGCGCCGGTCTCCTCACCACCTGCCTCGGGGGTGGCGGGACCAGCCGGTTGCGCCGGTGGGTAGCAGTGCGCCCCTTCCATGAAGTCCCAGCCGAAGTTCCAGCCGCCCTCGGTGCCAGCCGGGACGAAGTTGATCTCCTCCCAGGCGTTCTGGCCGACGTCCGTCACGTAGAGATCGCCGGTCTGAGCGTCAAAGCTGAACTGCCAGGGGTTGCGCAGACCCCAGAAGAAGATCTCAGGCCGGGCCTCGGGGTGGTACGACCCGTCCTGCGCCTCTTGGTTCGCCACATTCGACGGCCAACGCCCCGTTTCCAGATACTCCCCTGCCGGCTGGACACCGCCCGGCTTGGAAAAGGGGTTGTTCTCCGGGATGCGGTAGGGCGCGTCACCCTGCGCGTTCACATCGATACGCAGAATTGAGCCGAGGATATCGTTGACGTCCTGGCCCGTTTCATACGGGTCGCCGGCCAAGCCACCGTCGCCGACTGCGATGTAGAGGTAGCCGTCCGGCCCGAATCGGATGGTGCCACCGTTATGGTTCACATACGGCTGTTCCACGGTCAGGAGGACCCGAGCGCTGTCAGGATCGGCTTGGTTCGGGTTGTCGGCCGAGACCCGGTACTCGACGACGAATGTGTCGCTATTTGTCCGGTAGTCGATGTAGTAGACGTAGAAGAGGCCGTTGTTGACGTAGTCGGGGTGAAACGTCAGGCCGAGGAGCCCTTGCTCTAGGAACCAGGTCCCCACGAGCCGAGTGATATCGAGGAACGGCTCCTCCATCACCTGGCCATTCGGGTCGATGATCCGGATGAAGCCGACCCGCTCGACGACGAAGAGCCGGCCGCTGCCGTCGTTTGCGCTGGTGACGTTCACGGGATCAAGCAGGCCGGAGGCGACCTGGACGAGCTGGATTTGAGGGTTACCAGGGAGACTGCCACCGGGCCGGGCGACGCTAATCCCTTCGAAGGGATCCTGCGGAGGGGTGAAGCCAGGGTCGGTGCCCTCCTGCGCAGAGACGGCGAAGAGACCACTGGCGCTGCTTATGGCGACGAGCAAGAGAGTAATTACTGTGCGTAGGGCATTCATGCGGCGTCCCTTTCCACGATGGACAAGCTGCCGCTGGGCAGGACGTAAGGTCTCGGGTGGAGCCCGGGTTCTCGTCATGCCGGACCCTCCTTGCTTCCGGAGGCGACCGTCACGGGAGGTACGGTGCGCCCAGCCATGAGGCATGGAAGCCCCTCGACGTGGCCGGCGTGCGGACTCACGCGAGCGAACGGGTTGGACGCTGCGGTGACAAGCTGAACAGCCGGGTCACCGCGAGCGTCACCACCGGTTGACCAGGCCAGCGGTGACAGCGGGGCTCTTCCGCCGAGAGTGTCACGGGCACTTCAGCAGGGCTTGGGGCTGGGTCCTGCTCGATTGCGGTGACGGGGCCTCTCCCGGCAGACATAGCGAGGAGCGATCTTGCTAAGGAGGAGGCGCTTGAACCAACACCGTGTGCCCCTTTCGCGCGTCCGGCTCGGGAAAGGGCTTCGGGCGGACCGCCTCTGTGACAAGGGCCGCTGATGGCAAGAACTACTGAACGATCAACGTCCCGACCATCCCGGCCTGTTCGTGGCCGGGGACATCGCAGTAGTACGTGTACTCCCCGGCCGGGGCGTTGATGATGGTTTCCTCGGTCGCGCCGGGCGCGATGTCGACGTCGATGTTCAGCTCGTCGACACTGAAGTTGTGTGGTGCAGCGCCCAGATTCGGGAGACTCACCGTGACGTCAGTGTCGGCGGGAATGGTGATCTCAGCGGGCTCGAAGTAGATGTCGTAGGACTCGACAATCAGTTCGGTTGCGAGTTCGCCTGTAGCGCCGGGCTCGGATGCTGCTTCGTCGGCCTCGGGCGAGGCGACGTCAGTGATTGGGCTCGTTTCTGGGCTTGCGTCCGGGCTCGCAGCGGCCGGAGTGGCCTCATCGACCATGGGGCTCGCCGCGGCGCCCGTCATCGGCGTACCCACGGCGGTGCCGGTCTCAGTCACACCCGCCGGGCCCGCCGGACCAACGTCCTGGAACAGGTAGACCGTCACTTCGAGCACGTCGTCGCCGATGATCGGGGTTCCGCTTTCCACCTCAAGGATGGCAGTCCCGTAGTAGCCAGAGCCGTTGAGCGGGCGAATCCCCACCACCAGCTCATCGTCCTCGACGGGCCCTCCCAGCTCGGCACAAGCGACGAACGTATCCGAGGCCTCCTCGCCTGCTTGGACGACGAGCGCGTGCGGCGTGTCGAGCAGCTCGTCAAGGGTCACGTCGATCGTCTCATCCACGGTGAGGACCGGGGGCGAGGTCTGGAACCCGCGGATGTCCCCCGGAAGCGGAACCTCACCGTCCTCGCCCGCCACTGGGCCCAGCACGCCGACGATGTAGGACGGCTCTGGCTCCACGCCGTCGACGCAGAACCCCGCATGGATGCCAACCGGCAGCGCGGTCACCACGTCCTGCTCAGGTTCCCCGCCCGGGGTGGCGTCCTGCGCGGCGGCGAGCGGGGCGGTGATCGCCAGGGCGGGCAGGAGCGTGAGCGTCCCCGCCGTTAGTAACCATTGCTTCGGTCGATTGAATAAGCTCATCGTGTTGTTCTCCCCTCTTGGTTTGGATTTCGTGTGGACGCTGAGATCCGCAGGCGTTGCGTGTCGTTCGGGCCGCCGCTGGCGAAAGCAATCAAGCGCGTTTCTTGAACGCCGGCCTGCGAATCGGACAGCGGTAGCTGGAGGGAGGCGACACGACGGCCGAGGCTCAGGGGTTGCCTCCCTCCAGCTACGTGGAGGTCCCGCTACGGCGCCGGGGTGGCACCCATGCGGTCGCCACGCAGCGTCGGCAGATCGTGGAACAGGTAGGCGGTCACGCCACTCTTGTCCTCACCGAAGATGTTGATGGTCTGGGTGTCCTGCTCGAAGACCGCGAAGCCGGAGACCCCAGAGCCGCCGAGCGGTTGAATCCCAACCACCATCTGGCCGTCCTCGTCGTCCTCGAAGCCGGCGCCGGTGATGGTGCCGCAGGCGAGATAGTTGGTATTGATCTCCTCGCTCTCCGACACGGCGACGACGAACTCACCACCGATGAGGTCATCGAAGGTGGTATCGACCTCCCCCTGGGTCTTCCAGACGTTGACCCCGAGCGGCACCTCGGGCTCGGCCTCGTCAGCCGCCTCATCCTCGTCAATCAGTTCATCGTCCCCGCCGAGCACCCCGGCGGCGGGCTTCGGTTCGGCGGTCCCGACCTCGTAGACCACCTCGCCGATCTGGTTACAGGTGCCCGCGTTGATCGTCACCGGGTGCTCGCCCGGCTCGGGGTCGTCATCGCCCTGCGCCCGCACTGAGGCGGTCATGGCGATCATGAGGGCTGCCGTCAACGCCAGGCAGAAAACCCGGATCAACCGCTGCGTCAAGGAACCCATGTTTCTCCTCCTCCTGCGCCGTGCTCCGATCCCCGGGCACACGGCAGTCGTCTCTTGTTGCCGATCCGTGAAACGTGGCGACGATCTCGAGCCTCACGGAGGAGATCGATGCTGGGTCATGGGTTTCGCTGCTTCGCTGGGAGACGGCCCCCGTGAGATGCGTCGAACGCTCCGCTCTACACCTCCTTCCACCATGCGGGAATCGGATGACGACCCCCCGGATCCAACCGGCTAGCACGTGTCCTCCTCGAGGTCACGGCGCCTCTCGGGACCAAGCAGGCCGCCAACGCCAGAGACGCCGATTGCCAGCGCGAAGCCGACAAGCCCGCCCCCGGTCAGCTTCCTGCACCTCGTCCTAGGAGTTGCCCGCCACGTCGCCGGCTCGCGGTGGTTCGCTACTCATCGCGGTCGGCGCCTGGGGAGGAGAGCAGCAGCAGGAGACGGGGAGGGCCATCTGGTCCGTCAAGCTCGGCGAGTAGATCGCTCTTGACGAGCGTTGCGGGCCCGGGCTTCCAGGCGGAGGAAGAGCCCACCTGAGTCAATCCCGGCTTTGAGCCTAGCGGGGAGACGTGAACGTCCCGGTGAAGGAACAAGGACTATTCGGTGAGGAACGGTGAACGGCGGTGAACGGGAAAGGAGACCGCATGTTTTCCGCAAGGAGATGGAGACGTGTGACCCTACGATCACGCAAATCGGTGAACCATGCGGTGTGAGGAAAGTTGCGCGGTTGGGTTGGTGTCGGTCCTGGTAATGGCGATCGGCTATCGAGGTCGGCACCCGAGGAAGTGCGGATCACCGAGCCGGAGCCCTTCATCCAGATCACGAAAGGTCGACTCCCTCTGGTTGGGGGAGCGCATCAGGGTGGGATTGTGCTCGGCTTCGGGATGCGTAATCCGAGGACACCAGAGTGCAGGGCCTGTCCGTTCTCCTGGCCTCTCACCTTAG
>JAUJMG010000045.1 GCA_030446955.1 Thermomicrobiales bacterium | reverse complement strand
ATCGGGCCGGCGTGATGGCCGCGCTCCTCGGTCTCCTCCTTCCGCTTGACCGCCGCGCGGACGAGCAGGCCGCCGTAGTAGCGCACTGGATCGGGCGGAAACAGGCTCTCCGGGCCGCGATTCAGCGGCGTCGCCGACCATTCGTCCTGACGGTCGAGGGCGGAGGAGGCCAAGATGGCGCCGGCCATGTGAGTCGGGCCAACGCCGTTGCCGGAGAACCCGACGCCGTACAGGATGGATGGGTTGCTTTCCAGACGACCGAAGAAGGGAGTGCCGGTTTCGCTGCGATCCACAACGCCCGACCAGGTGTGCGTGATCGGCACGTCCGCGAGCATTGGGTAGAGGCGGCGTAGGTCGGCGGCGACGCTGGCCGACCGGTCCGGGTCATGGTCGAACGTCCGGGTCACCCGGCCCCGGGCGCCTAGGGCGCCGCTGCCACGACCGAAGGCAATCCGGCCGTCACGCGTGGTCCGATAGTAGGCAACCATCAGGCGGCTATCGGTAATGCATTCGCCGCCGGTCCAACCCGTAGCGGCCAACCGCTCCGGCACCGGCGCCGTTGCCACCATGTCGCTTGAAACCGGGATCATCGTGCGGCGGAGTTCGGGTAGCGATGCCGCCCAGGCGTTGATCGCCAGGACAACCTTTTCCCCCGTGACCGAGCCGTGCATGGACCTAACCACCGGCCGGGAAGATCCGGCGAGGCTCAGGACCGGCGAGTGCTCGAAGATGCGGATGCCCTGCTCCAGGGCAACGCGACGGAGACCCCGGGCGAGCAGCGCGGGCTGGACCGTCGCCGGTCCACGCTCCCAAACGCCGGCGACATGCATCGGAGAGCCGGTCCGCGTGGCTACCGCCGCCGGCGTCAGACGCTCGAAGACGTCGATGCCGCGCCGCTCGCAGGATCGGATCGCGTGCTCCCAGTTGTCCACGTGGAGGGGCGTGGTCGCCGTCCAGAGCCAGCCCCCCTGGCGGAAATGGGCGTCGATGCCGTGGCGCTCGCAGAAGGTGCCGATGGCGGAGATGGCATGCTCCGCCGCATGTCCGAGGCGAAGCGCCTCCTCCTCGCCATAGCGAGTTGCCAGGCTTTCCAACTTCGGCCACCAGCCGAGGGTGAAGCCTCCATTGCGGCCGCTGGCGCCGCTGCCACAGAGGTCGGCCTCCAGGACGGTTACCTCGACGCTCGGGTCCAACTCCTTAATCCGCAGCGCTGTCCAGAGCCCGGTGTACCCGCCGCCAATGATGCAGATATCCGCACGCTGGGAGCCGATGAGGGGGTCGACGTGCTGGGCGTCCGGCTCGGCGGCAAGCGCTTCCTCCCACCAGAGCGATCGGTTCGCACCCGGTCGGACAGGCTGGAATCGGGTCATGGAGCGGCTCTCCAGGGTCACTCGAGACGGTCGGAAGGCCGGCAGTGTTCGGCATGGATTGGGGCGGGAAGCCCCCAAGCCGGTCAGGCGAGCTGCGTGCGGCGCCGCTGTCGCACCAGATCAACCAATGCCAGGGCCTGGTTGGTGGCCAACAACGCGGGGGCGAGTGCCGGGACGCCGGCCTCGGTGCCCGGCGTAAGGGCAGCTTGGGCGGCTTCGAGGGTCTCCGCCGCCGGGACGGAGCGGAGATGCCCGAACGGCGGAAAGACGGGAGCCCCCTTCCCCAGAACCTCGATGGCGGGACATCCGTGCGCAACCGGCAGCAACGCCCGCGCGGTAGCAAGCGGTGAGGTGCTGCCCGGCAGCACCACCGCAAGGCGAGCCCGCGCATAGACCTCTCGAAGGCGAACTTCGGGGAGATATTCCCATCTGTCGCCCGTCACCTCGCCGACAGAGATGAGTCGTGGCTCCAGGGTGGCCAGGGCCGTCGCCGCTTCCTGAGCCGCGTCTTGGCCGGCGTAGGCCACCAGCGTCACCCCATCACGCGGGAGATCGGCGGACTCGGGTGGATCGAGCGCCGGGCCGAGCGTTAGCACCCGTGGTACATCCACGCCGAACGGGGCCAGGATGCCGTCGAAGCGTGACGCGATTCCCGGCACCTCGACGCTCGTGATCTGGTACAGGCGGACCAGGCGGGGGGTGTCGAACCGCGCGAGATCCTCAATGACCGCGTCCGGGGCGTCCTCCTGAACGACGACGGCATCAGCCGTGGAGACTTCGCGGCCAAGCCAGACGGCGCGCTCCAATCCCTCTGGAAGGTCGTAGGTGCGGTAGCGGATATCCGGGTAGGCGTCGGCGAAGTCACGCAAGGCATCCGCCCCGCGGGCCCTAAGCAACTCGACCGTTGGCGCGTTCCCCCGCTGCTCCAGGAACACGGCGTCATGGCCGTTGGTGGTCAACGCGTGCAGGATGGCCCGGCTCGTGGTGGCCGCCGGGTTGCCCCACTCCGAGACAACAGAGGTGCCGAAGATGACGAACCGGACCGGTCGCTCAGCGGCTTGCGACGCGATCGGCTGATTTGAGTTGACGGGCGAGCCATCCACCGGCTAATCCCTTCGCTGATGTCGGGGCGATCAGTAACCAAGCGCGACACCATCGGCACGCGGGTCGGCGCCCCCTTGGAGAAGCCCAGAACCGTCGTCTCGCAGAATCATCTGTGCGTGCCCGAATCCGCTCTCCCAGACTCCCCGCTCCCGGATCCGGTGGCCCCGCCCGGTCAGATGCTCGATCGTCTGTTGCGGGAACCCTGCTTCCAGTTCGGCGGTTCGCGGATCGTCCCCCTGCCCGCCGCCGGCGAGCCAGCGGGGAGCTTCAATTGCCGCTTGAGGGTCCATGGCGTAGTCGGCCAGATTGGTCACGAGCTGGAGGTGGACCTGGGCCTGAGCATCCCCGCCCTGGGTGCCGAAGGGGCCGAGCAGGTTGCCGTCTTGCAGCAGCATCCCCGGCATCAGGGTGTGACGGGGTCGTTTCCCTGGTTCTAAGCGGTTGGGGTGGTCGTCATCGAGAGAGAACGCGACGCCGCGGTTCTGAAGGATGATGCCGGTGCCGTCAACGACGATTCCGGAGCCGAAGCCTTGGTAGATGCTTTGGATCAGGGAGGCCGCGTTGCCGTCTCGATCCACTGCGCAGAGGTAGACGGTGTCGCCGACCGTGGCAGCCGCTCCCGGCGAGGATCGTGCTGGGTCGTAGGAGCGCCAGAGGTCCTGTGCATAGGATTTGGAGGCCAAGCGGGCTGTGTCGATCGGTACGTGGGCGGGGTCGGCCAACTCTGCATCACGCACGGCAAAGGCGAGCTTCTTCGCTTCGATCAGCGGGTGAAGGTGGTCGGCGCTGCCCCACTCCGGGGGCAGCGGCACCTGCTCGATGAGATTGAGCGCGAGGAGCGCGGTGACCCCTTGCGAGTTGGGGGGCAGCTCGGCGACGGTGACTCCCCGGTACTCCGTCGTCAGCGGCTCGACCCATTCGGCCCGGTGGCTGGCGAGATCGTCCAGGGTCAGGGGGCCGTTGAGGCGCCTCGATGTGACGGCGATCCGCTCGGCGATCTCCCCGCTGTAGAAGACTTCACGGCCACCACTGGCGATCCGCTCCAGGGAGGCGGCCAGGTCCGGAAGCCGGAGCCGCTGACCCGGCCGGGGCACCTCTCCACCAGGCAGGTAGATGGCGCGAGTCGCCGGGTCCGCGTCGAGCATCTCGCGGGCGGCCGCAATGCCAGCGCTGAGCCGGGGTGAGACGGGGAACCCGTCCCGGGCGTACCGGATGGCGGGCTGGAAGAGGCGATCCAGTCCGAATCGGCCGAACCTCTCCAATGCCGCACCCCAGGCGTCGATCGTGCCGGGAACGGTGACGGAATGGATACCGCGGCGTGGCATCGTCTGGTTCCCGGCCACCCGCAGGGCGACCCGATCGGCCAGCGCAGGTGCCCGCCCGGAGCCGTTCAGCCCGTGGAGCTGGCCGCTTGACGCCTCGTAGAAAATCAGAAAGCAGTCGCCGCCGATGGAGGTTTGGTCGGGGTAGACGGTTGTGAGGACCGCGTTGGCGGCAATGACCGCGTCTATCGCGGTGCCCCCGTCCCGCAGGACGTCAAGCCCGGCCATCGAGGCCAGGTAGTGCGGCGTGGCAACCATGCCGTTGAATGCGAGCGTCGTGGGTCTGCCCGTCATGATTCCCCCCTCTTCCCTTTCACCGGGTCGGATCTTAGCAGCCCTACACGAAACCTTGAGGGAATGGGCTTGCCCGTCTCCTCGCGGAAAGCGGGGACTGAGTTTTGTTTCCCCCATCGCCACGGCTTTTTCCCGCCCCAGTGGTGTAGCATCCGGTCGTGCTGATCCCAACGGATGGATCGGATTGCTGAGGAGGGAACACCCTATGCTGGCGCGACTCGCGCTCGCCGTCCTTGCCCTGGTCGCTCTGCTGGCCGTCTCCCCCCAAACCGGAGCGGCTCAAGATGCCACACCCACCGCCGACGGCGATCGCCTCGATTTGGCCGCGATGGTGCTGGATAGCCGTGCCCTGCCGGAGGGCTATCGTCTCAACGGCGAGCGATACGTGACGGGAGAAACGTTCGGCCGTCTCGCCGCCACCAGTGGCGGGATGACTCCTGAAGAGGTCACGGCAACCGGGCTTCAGTGGTTCTACGACAGCCGCTATGTCGCGGCGAACGGCGACGACCAAATCCGCTTCTACGTCGAATCGTACGAGGACGAGGCAGATGCCCGGGCGGGCTTCGATCTGCTTGAGGACGAGACGCGCTTGGAGGGCGCCGAGGGCCTGGAGGATCAAGAGGCTCCCGAAGTCGGCGAGGAGCCGAGGGAGATGACCGTCGGTACCTACGCCACGGATCAGGGAAACGCGGGGGACGAACTCCAAACCGTTGACATCACCTTCCGTGTCGGCTCCGTCATTGCCGGCGTCGCCGTGGAGACGACCGGAGATACAGCACCGGACCAGGACCTGGCCGAGGATCTGGCGGGTCAGCTCGCCCAGCGAGTCGAAGGGGTGTTGGAAGGCGATTATCCGGAGGGCGTAGATCCCGCGACGCGGACGTCGTTGCTGCCCCTTGATCCGGCGCTCAGCCTGGAAGAAGGCTACCTGACTGTGGAGGAGGTGCTTGCTGCCTCACCATCCGAGGATGTGCTGGCTGACTACGTGAGCGGGTATGCGCGAGTCGTGGCGCTCAACCTTGAGACATCCGACGAGCCGTGGCCCTTTGTGACGGCTGCGGTCTCCACCTTCAACGCTCCCGATAGTGCGCTGGCTGTCCTCGATCGAGCGGACGAGCTGCAACCGGCATTGCCGCAATTGGAGCGAGCGGACCGGGTGCGCGTACCCGGCGCGGACGCGGCGGTCGGCTACCGTTTCGACAGTCCGCTCTCCGGCGGCGATGAGGTGGATAGCTTCCGGGTGTTGCTGGTCGTCGAGGGGCAGTTGGCCACCGTGGACGTTCAGGGCGCGGCATCGGCAGAGGCGGCCGAGGAGGCGGCGCTTGACCTGGCAGCTCAGCAGGCATCCTGCCTCGCGACCGACGAACCGTGCGATGACGTGACCATCCCCGAGTCGCTCCAAACCACCGACGCCACACCGGTTGCCTGAACCGGGCGAGTAGGCGGGGCCGAGACCCGCGACCTGACGGGAGCCGCTGTCCCGGTCTGTGGTCAGGAAGGAGCCGGAAGAGCCGGGGCTGCTTGCTCCCGCTCTTCCGGTCCCGGTGCCGGGTCCGGCGGGAGAACGATGCCGGCGTGACGACCATCTCCTCGACCCGCGCACGGCGTCAAGGCAGAGGTCGTTGCCGAGGAGGGCAGCGGTCACGGCCTCGACGATTGGCCCTGACCCGGGAGATCCCCTGGTGGAAGCAGCCACCGTCTCATCATTCTGCTCTGCTCCTCGTCTCGAGGTGAATGCAAGGATCAGCTGCTGGCTGCCCCGCCTGGGTCTAACGGCCCAGCTTCACTACCCCCCGGATATCGGCTCGATGGTGGGCCCGCCGGCCGGGACATCCTGCGAGGGGTCACTGAATCCGCCGTCTGTCGGGCGAGCGGGTTGACCCGAGCTCGATTCCCCGCTGAGCGGTCGAGGCGCGGTGCCAAAGCCCATGACCTGGACTACCAGCGAGTTCAGGGTTCGATCTTCGACAGACAGCCAGAGGGCATAGTCGCCCGGCGCGAGGGTTCCGTTCATGTCTAGGGGGAGGGCAATCCAGGCGCGGTCCGTTGCGGTCGTGACGTCGAACGATGAGCTGAGCAGCACGGTGTCGTCTGGCAGCCGCAGCGTCGCAGTCACCTGCTGGCCGGGCTGAAGGTGGTGGAGCAACGCGGCGGCGTAGATGCGCCCCGCGTCGGCCGGGATTCCGCCATACGCCACCTGTGGGGCGCCGGAGCCGTCGACATTCAGCGTCAGCACAAATGATTCGAGGACCACGGCGGGGGGGATCGTCGGCACCGGGGTCACCGTGCCGGGAGAAAAGCGCTGAGCGTTGGCCGTCGCCTGCTCCTGGGGGAGTAGCACGCCCCGCGTTGCCTGACGCCGTTCACCGCGGCGGGCATCCTCCGCCGAACCGGTCGCGCAGCCGGTGAGGAGCACTGCTAGGAGCAAGAACGACCAGCCGGCGTGGAGTGCCTGACGCGTGGAGCAGCGCAGGTGGCGCCACGCCGGGGTGACGCGAACTCTCGGTTCGTCGCTCCCGCACGCCTCAGCCCGCGGAGGCGGAGGGGAATCAGCGGCGGGATTGGGGGGGACGGTAGGGACCGAAGGCATCCTGATACTCCTCGGCCACCTCAAGCGCCGACTTATGGACATAGATGCGGGTCGTCGTCGGCGATGCATGGCCGAGGATGGTCTGGACGGTCGACTCGCGGACTCTGCGGCGGACCAACTCGGTCGCCAGACCATGCCGAAACGAGTGCGGCGTGACCTCGCTCTCGATGCCGGTCAGGCGGCACAGCTCGGCAACGATGTGCTCCACCGTGCGCGGGCTGACCGCTGAACCCGGCACACCAAGTTTATCGCGCCCGCTGAAGGCCGGGAGCGGCCCAGTCCCCCTGGCCGGATCACCGCGCGCCGTCCAGTACGCAGAGAGCGCTTCTGCGGTCTCCATGTCGAAGTGGACCGTACGGCTCTTGCCACCCTTGGCGCGGTAGATTCCCGCGGTCCCTTCGCCGAGGTCGATGTCCCGCCGGCGCAGGGCGCAGAGCTCTGAAACCCGCACCCCGGTGCGGAAGAGGAACAGGATCATCGCCCGCACCTTGAGCCGGCGCAGCTCCAGGTGCGGCTTCTCTTCCCGGGGTGCCGAGCGGACGTAGGCCACGATCCGCTCCAGGTCGGCCAGCTTCACATCGGGGGGCGGTGGCGTGAACCGGGGCATCATGGCCGCGATCCGAACCCGGAGGCGATCCGTGGCCAGGGTTGGGTGGAGGTCGTAGGCGGAGAGATAGGCGCAGAACTTCCGCACCGCCGAGAGGTTGTTCTGGGCGGTCCGCATCTGGGACACCTCCTCGGGCGTCCGCACGTCCGGGGGGACGAGCAGCGCGGCGAAGGAGGTCACGTGGTCCGGATGAATGACCGTGACCGGGGCGACCGTGGGATTGATGCCCTCATGCTGCTCAAGGTGGCGAAGGAACTTGGTGATCCCGTGCCGGTAGGTCTTTTTCGAACGAGGGGCGAGACGTAGGTCACCGAAGAACATCTCAACGGCGGAGGCAAGCGTCACAGCCTCATCAGGGGCAGCACCTTCAAGGCCATACTGCCCCGACGGCTCGTCGACAGGCGTCAGGGCTGGGCGCTGCTCCTGTCGCCGGCGCTCCACCGCCATTCGTGCTCCTCCTCGCTAGGACTCGCGCTGTCCGGCGCGGCCCCATGCCACTGTGTACGTACACCTCTGCTGCCATGGTAGCCGATTTGGCCGAGTGTGTACAGCGGCGAGCACGAGGGAAGCGGCCGCGCGGGCCAGTGCGGCCAGAAGCTGAAGCCGCGCGAGGAGGTCAGCGGCCGATGGCTGACCGCTGTTCTCTGAACGGTTAGGCGGGAGGACGGTCGTCGCAGGGGGGGAAGCAGTCGTGGGCGTCGGCCCGGATTATCGCGTCGAGCGTGGACTGGATGGCGGCGGGCAGGTCGTCGCGGACGCGGGTCTGGGTCCACCGTAGGCGGGCCTCGACCATGGTGCACGGCAGCCTCGTTCGGCGAGCGTCCGGAGATGGCAGGCAGGAACCGCGCCTCCCCCCCTGCCCGGCTTCGCCGGTGTGGCGGTTGAGGTGTCCTTTTTGGGAGTCTGCCCTCAACCTGATCCCCGGGGCCTGTGTGGGCGAGGCCAGACGCTCCCCATACGCCGGCGTCGCGGGGGTAACGATGCGGTCGCGACGCTCGTAGGAGGAGGCGCTCATGCCCCCATCGTCACCCCCACTCGGACGTCTCTGCCGGTTGCTCTAGGCTGCAGGTCCCACGGCCGGATCGGCTGCTCGCCGCCGGCTAAGCGCGAAGAAGCCCACGACGGCGACGATAGCCAGGGCCAGGATCCGGAAGAACCACTGGACGTTGAACTCCGGCCGGTTCAACGCCACCGTGACGTACTGGTCGGCCAAGACGAGCGCGATCACCGAGAGTGCGATCAGGATGGTAAGGACCAGCGGTGACGCCTTCCGCTCTGTTGGCTCCTGTGCCGCAGCCAGGATCGAGTTGTGACGCGTCTCCGGGAGAAGCCACATCCCAAGTACGAAGGTGATGAAGGCGACGGCGACGGGGTAGAGGAGCCCGGCGTATTGGGGATCGACTGGCCAACCGCCGGGGTTAGCCGTCGCCTTGGCAACGACCACGCCGGCGATAAGCGGCAGGAAGCCACCGAAGTAGCCATTGCCGACGTGGTACGGGAGCGACACCGAGGTGTACCGGACCCGGGCTGGAAATGACTCAACCAGGAAGGCCGCGATCGGCCCGTAGACCATGGTCACGTAGAGAACGAGGACAAAGACGCAGAGGGTCAGGATCACCGGCTGGTAGTTCCCCCCGTTTGGGCTGAACCGATACATCAGCGCGAACAGGGGGATCGTGGTGATGGCTGCGATCAGGTTGCCGGCCATCATCACCGGCTTGCGCCCGATTCGATCGGAGAGCGCCCCAAACACGATGAAGAAGGGGGTCGCCATCGCCAGCGCGACGACCAGGATCAGGTTCGTGTCGAACGAGGAGAC
Source organism: Thermomicrobiales bacterium (assembly GCA_030446955.1). GTDB lineage: Bacteria > Chloroflexota > Chloroflexia > Thermomicrobiales > UBA6265 > LC2-1. Next base: position 7,953 of record JAUJMG010000045.1, on the reverse strand, counting down.
GCCACCCAACTTGGGGTTTTGCAGCCAGAAGAGAGCGTAGAACTGACCGCAGTACCAGACCACCGCTTGCCCAGCCGCCGCGCCCCAGAGCACCGTCAGCACCGTTTGCCACTTCGACCAGGTGCCGAAACTCTCAGTGATCGGGGCGGCCGAGGTGCGGCCGCTCGACTTGAGCTGGGCGAAGAGCGGTGACTCCTGCAACCGCAGGCGGATGAAGAGCGAGATCCCGACCAGGAGAATCGAAAGGAGGAACGGCACCCGCCAGCCCCACGATTCGAATCTGGTCTGCCCGAGGATCTCCTGTGTCGTCAGGATCACGAGCAACGAGAGAAAGAGGCCAAGCGTGGCGGTGGTCTGGATGAAACTGGTGTAGTAACCCCGCCGGTTGTCCGGCACGTGCTCGGCGATGTAGACGGCGGCGCCGCCATACTCGCCTCCCAGCGCCAGCCCCTGCAGCAAGCGCAGGAGCACCAGGATGAGGGGGGCGACGAAGCCGATCGTGCCGTAGCCCGGTAACAAGCCAATGACGAAGGTGGCCCCGCCCATGATCAGCAGCGTCACCAGAAAAGCGTACTTGCGGCCGACGAGGTCGCCGATGCGACCGAAGAAGAGAGCGCCGAACGGCCGGGCGGCGAAGCCGGCAGCAAAGGTCGCCAGCACCGACAGCGCTGCGAGCGTCTCGTTGCCTGGAGGGAAGAACTTGCCGGCCAGGATCAAGGCTAGGCTGCCGAAGATGTAAAAGTCGTACCACTCGATCATCGTGCCGACCGCCGAGGCCCCGATGACCTGCCAGACGTTGGCCCCTCCGAGCCGGTCGAACTCCTCGCCCGCGCGCTCATCGCCGCCCGTAGGCACGGCCCGAACCGTCATGGTCCCACCCCCCTTACCGCGACGGAACGACCGGGGACCGGGCCAGCCGTGCCCCGGTAGGCCGCGCAACATCGCGCGTCCCACCGCTTATCCTATCACCCACTTTTCACCCACGTTAGCCTGGTTTCCGCACCGACCCATCGCCGGCCAACCTCCTCAAGTGGAGATCAGCCGTTTCGAGAACCGCCGTGGAGGGACGCGCGGCGACGTGATCGGTTGACCTGTGGGGATGATCGTGGCCGCAACGCCGTACCCCGGATGACCTTGGGGGAGGAGGCGCGCGTCGGCGTGCGGAGCCGGGATGCCGCTCAGGGCCGTGGGTCGCTTCTCGCCGCTATCTCGTGCCCGGGCGCCGGGCGTAGCGCCGCACAAGCTCGATCATCCCGCGGTGGAAGTCGCCGTTCGACACCACGCGAGTGACGCCAGCCGCTTTGGCGGCGCGGAGGCCTTCGACATCCATGTGCGAGCCGAAGACGAGGAGGGGGGTGCCTGCGCCGGCCGGTGCCGTCAGCGACCGGATGCGCTCCCAATCGACGCCAGCACTCATATCGATGACTCCAAGCACCGCCGGCGGCTCCGCGCCGGCAATCCTCTCGGTGAAGACGGGTGAATCCGGCGCGAAGCTGATGCGATACCCGAGCCCCCGCAGGGTGTTCCCGATCCGGACGCCGAAGAAGAGGTCTCGGTTGAGCACGACGATCTCCCCGAGATCGGTCGGCTGGGAATCAGTCTCGACGTCCGGCAACGACGGGGGCATGAGAACCTCCTCGCGTCGATCAGTGCAGTCCAAGGATAGCCCGGTCAGCTGGTTTTGCACTCGACCGGCCCCTTGTGGCAGGCGGCGCGGCGTGCGCGTGACCGGTGCGATCGCCACATGGTTGCGGCTCGGATCCACTATCTGACCTGATCCCGGCAGGAAGCACCAATTCGGCGGGTCGGTTTGGGCCCTTGACACTTCCGTGATAATTTTGCCGCACTCATGTCGGATACTGCGCATAACCTCTAAGGATGAGCAGAAGTGGCCCGGGCGACCCTCCATTCGCCATCACTGGTGGATTCGCCCCCCGCCCCGCCCATCTCCCTCCCCAACACCGGCCCGAACAACGTTTGGCAAACTACTTGACAACCGGTCGGGCACTCCCTAGGATAACGACGTTCGGAAAAAGGAACAGCGTTCGAGTTTCAAGACTCGTCGCGATGGGCACGGCTTGGGAAAGGAGTCGCGGATGACGTCGTTGCTGTCGACCGGGGGATTAGCTCGGATGAGTGCCCGGCGGCCCTGGACCGTGGTTGGCGCCTGGGTGTTGACACTGGTGCTCTCAGGGTTTGCCGCCGCCTTCTTGTTGGGTGGGGCCCTGACCTCGGAGATCACGTTCACGAACGATCCGGAGTCGGTTCGCGGCTTTGACCTGATCGACGAGCGGATGACCGTCACCGATCCTGAAACGGGTCAGACGTCCATGAACGCGGAGCCGATTACTGAGACGGTGATCGTCCGCTCTGAAACGACAACCGTTGACGACCCGGCCTTCCAAACGTTGGTGCAGGGGACCGTAGATGCCATTCGCGCCGTTCCCGGCATCGCGGGCGCTCAGAGCTTCCTCGACGCCGGCGGTGCGAGTGCCCCAGGCGCAGCGGGTCTGATCTCCCCCGACCGTCATGCCACGTTGATCCCCGTCGCCTTCGCTGGCGACCTGGAAGAGGCCGAGAGCCGCTTCCACGGGTACATGGAGACCGTGGCCTCGCAGCGCGCGGACGGATTCCAGGTGCTGACCGTCGGCACGTTGAGCGTTGACGAGGAGTTCAACGCCATTGCCGAGTCGGACTTGCAGGCGGCCGAGGCCGTTGGGCTGCCGGTCGCGCTGCTGATTCTGGTGGTCGTCTTCGGGGCGCTGGTCGCCGCTGGGATCCCGATCGCCTTGGCGCTGATGTCGATCGCCGTGGCCGTCGGGCTGACGGCGCTGATCGGCCAGATCTTCGAGTTGTCATTCTTTGTCGTCAACATGATCACCATGATCGGTCTCGCGGTCGGCATCGACTATGCGCTCTTCATCGTCGAGCGCTACCGCGAGGAGCGGCGACGCGGCGCTGCCAAACACGACGCGATCGAGACCGCCGGTGCGACCGCCAGCAAGGCCGTTCTCTTCTCAGGCATCACAGTGGTTCTCGCTCTCACGGGCATGCTCCTGATTCCGACCACCATCTTTCTCAGCCTTGGTCTCGGGGCCATCTTGGTGGTGATCGTGGCGGTCCTGGCGACGCTGACCCTGATTCCGGCCATGCTGAGTCTGCTTGGAGACCGGATCGACTGGCCCCGCCGGCGTCGCTACGACGCCGCGACCGCCGCGGCGCAGGCTGTCGCCGACCACGAGACGTATCACGGCGGCTTCTGGGGACGGACCACGCGTGTGGTGATGGCACGGCCCGCCCTCTTCGCCACGCTAGCAGTGGTACTACTCGGCGGGCTTTCGCTGCCCTACTTTGGGCTTGAGCGCGGGCAGGCTGGTATCGCGACGCTCCCCAACAGTGACGTCAAGACCGCCTTCACCATCCTTCAGCGCGATTTTGCCGCCGGACGCCTCAACCCGGTCGAGATTGTGGTCAATTGTGGTCAACGGTCAGCAGAGCAACCCTGCGGTGGCGTCAGCCGTTCAGCAGTTGACTAGCACGCTCGAGCAGGATCCGAATATCGGCGCCGGCGCGGTTCAGACGACCTGGAATGACGCGGGGGATCTGGCACTCGTCAAGGCCACCCTGAAGATGGACGGGAACGCTCCGGAAGCGTTCGCTATGATCGAGCGGCTGCGGAACGAGGTCGTGCCGGAGACGTTTGGGGGGGTGCCGGCCGAAGCACTGGTCACTGGCGAGACGGCCTTCAACGCCGACTTCTTCCAGGTGGTCGACGACTGGACACCGATCGTCTTCGCCTTCGTGCTCGGCCTCAGCTTCTTGCTGCTCCTGCTGGTGTTCCGCTCGGTCGTGATCCCGATCAAGGCGATCATCCTCAACCTGCTCTCGGTGGGTGCCGCCTACGGGCTGATGGTCCTGGTCTTCCAGGAGGGCGTTGGGGCCGACCTGCTCGGCTTCCAGCAGACGCCGACGATCGAGGCCTGGGTGCCGATCTTCCTGTTCTGCGTCCTCTTCGGCCTGAGCATGGACTACCACGTCTTCCTGCTGAGCCGGATCAAGGAGCACTACGACCAGACGAAGCGCAACGCCGAGTCGGTCGCGGTCGGTCTCCAGGCGACGGCGCGGATCATCACCGGCGCGGCGCTGATCATGGTGGTGGTCTTCAGCGGGTTCGCGATGGGCAACCTCGTCATGTTCCAGCAGATGGGCTTTGGCCTCGCCGTGGCAGTCCTGCTAGATGCGACGATCGTTCGCTCCGTGCTGGTGCCGGCCGGGATGGCGATGCTGGGCGACTGGAACTGGTACCTGCCGAACTGGTTGAAGTGGCTGCCCAACCTCAACATCGAGGGCGCGCCGCCACCGGTGCTGGTCCCTCCCGTCATCCCAGAGGGCGCAGGCGACTAGTTCCCTTTCGCTCCCGTCGCCCCTGGTCGGACTGCCAGGGGCGACGGACCTTCAGCCCCCTCTTCCACCAGCTGGAAGAGGGGGCTTTGCCGTAGTGGGAGACCGGTCGGGAGCGTAGCGGTCCCTTCCAGCAGAGCCGCCAGCGCGATGGTCCTTGAATCGGGACTCAGCCCCGGGCGTCGGAGCTTGCCTACCGGGGATGCATCCCTGGGCTCACCCCGGAAGCCCTTGCGGGGCCGCGTCCGGGCGGACGATCACGCAAGATCACGCGATCAACCGGATTCCGTCTGACAACTGGCGTCTGGCGTCTCCCGGCTGGCATCTCCCGTCAGGCGGCCTCCGTTACTGGCAGACCCACTCGCCGCGGCGGCCGACGGACCACATCCAGCCCGCGGCGTTCGCGCTGGCCCAGGCGTCAAAAATGTCGTACTGGGCGTAAGGAGTGGTGTCCCACGTGGAGCGGACGAACTGGAAGAGGCCGTAGGAGCCAGTCGGGTTGACGGCGTTCGGGTTCAAGTTCGACTCGCATTCGGCCACCCGCAGCATGGCGGAGCGAGACTGCCCGTAGCGGTCTGCCGCCGCGTAAATGAAACCGATGACTTCCTCCCGGGTGTAGTTCGGTCCGTTCCCCGGCCCCGGGGCGATCAGGAGGTCGGCCGCCCAGAGCCACCCCTTCTGACCGGCGTAGACCACGTAGTAGAAGCCGTTCCTCCCGACTCCGGTCAGCGTTACGGTCGTGCCTTCCGGGACGATGGCCTGGACCTGGTATTGCGTGCCCGGCCCCGACCGAAAGTTGAGGGTCGCGGCGGCAATAGCTTTGCCTGAACCGATCGGGGGTACAGCGCCGGCGGACGGAGGGGCACTCCCGGCGCTTCCCAAAAAGTTGGCGTAGGCCCACCCCTCGCGGGAGCCGTAGGTGACGGAGACGAACCCGTTACGGGCCCCGCCGGTCAAGGTGACGAGGCTCCCGCGCGGCATGACTAGGTAAACCGCATCGTTGAAGCTGGGACCGGCGCGGAGGTACAGGTCGTCCAGCACTGTCCGAGTTCCGCTCGGACTCCATCCGGCCGAGGCGCCGCCCGCCCCGGTGCGGAGATAGGCGCTGTAGGCCCAGCCGTAGCGGCCGTCGTAGAAGACGGAGACGAAGTCGTTGGAGCTGCCGCCGGTCAAGGTCACGGTCGCACCGGCGGGGATCACCGTGATCACGCCAGACGCGACGCTGGGACCGGAACGGAGGTTGAGGTCGTCGGTGGTGACGGCCACGTCTCCACCGCCCGTGTAGAGGTAGACACCGGACGCCCAGCCTGTCGTGCCGGCATAGCTCACCGGGTAGAAGCTGTTTACCGGATCGCCCTGGACGGAGACCTGGGTGTCGGCCGGGATGACTGTGAGCACGGCGGCGTCGAGGCTCGGTGCGGCGCGGAGGTTGAGGGCATCGGTCGTCGTCGCGACGCCCGTAAACGCGACGGCCGGACGGACGCTCAGGGGGCCGGCAACACCGCCCCAGCCGAGCGAACCGGCCAGAATCACGGCCATAATGAAGACCCGAAGGACGCTTGGCATGGCTTCCCCTTCTCCTCGACGCGTGGACAACCGTTGCGGGGGAGGAGTGCGGGGAAACTGTACGTACACAACCTACCGCGTCTGCGGGTTGTGCGCAAGCAGTCCATTCGGCCTGGGCATATCGATCAGAAAGATGGACGGTCTGATGCGAGCGTTCCCGGTGCCGTCCACATGGAGTGCCCCCGGGCGCGTGGTGCGGCGTTGGGTCCCGGGACACGAGCGGCGAGACCCGGAGGCGACTGATGGGCAGTTGGACGAGCGGCTGGGACCACCGGTGTGAGGGGTTGATCTTCCAGCTATCATCGCGTGTAGGCTCAGCGGGGGTCAGGGCACGGGGCCAATCGCCGTAGGCCGGATGGTGGCAGGCAGGCTTCCGGGGCCAATCTGGGGAGGCAACAGGACTTGAACCCCGACCTGACCAAGGTCATCCACCGCGATCTGCGACGGACCTACCCCTTGTTGGTGCGCGGCGAGGGGATCTATCTGTACGACGCCGAGGGCAAACGGTACATCGACGGCTCGGGCGGCTCAGCGGCCGTCACATCAATTGGGCACGGGGTGGCCGAGGTGGTCGAGGCGATCTCGGCGCAGGCCCGGACGCTTGCCTACACCCCCACTCACGTCTTCACCACAGCCGCGATCGAGACGTGCGCCCGGCTGATCGTCGAGGAGTTTGCGCCGCCCGGGTTCGAGCGAGTCTGGTTCGTCTCGGGGGGATCCGAGGCGACCGAGAACGCGGTCAAGATGGCGCTCCAATACCACCGGGAGCGTGGCAACGGCACGAAGCAGACCGTGATCTCCCGCTGGGGCTCGTACCATGGCTCGACGCTGGGGGCGTTGGCCTGGAGCGGGAACGCGGGCCGGCGCCGGCCGTACGTAGGGGTGTTGCCCCGGTCTGAGCACATCCCGGCCTGCTTCCCCTACCGGTGCGCGGCGAACGGCGGCTGCCCGCCCTGCGACCTCTCCTGCGCCGGTCACCTCGAGCGGGTGATCCGCCAGCTCGGGCCGGAGAATGTCGCCGCCTTCATTGCCGAGCCGGTCGTCGGCGCCACGCTCGCGGCAGTGCCTGCCTCCGCAGGATACCTCCAGGCCATCCGCGAGATCTGCGACCGCCACGACGTGCTGTTCATCGCGGACGAAGTCATGACCGGGTTCGGCCGCACCGGTCGGAATTTCGCCGTGGATCACTGGGCCGTGATCCCCGACTTGATCGCCTGCGCCAAGGGGATCAGCGGGGGCTACGCACCCCTGGGAGCAGTGCTGGCCAAACCGGAGTTCGTGGGGGAGGTGCGGCGGCGAGGCTCCTCGTTCGTGATCGGGCACACCTCCGCCGGGAACCCGCTCTCCTGCGCCGCGGGGGCGGCGGTGCTGCGCTACCTGCGGGACCACGACCTGGTTCGGAACGCGGCCGAGGTCGGGGAGCACTTCCTGCGACGCCTGCGCGCGCTTCAGGACCGCCACCCGATGATCGGTGACGTGCGCGGGATGGGTTTGCTGCTGGGCATCGAGCTCGCGCAAGACCGGGCCACGAAGGCGCCGTTCTTGCCGAGCCTCGGCGTGGCAAAGCGCGTCGGCGCTGCCACCCTCGCGCGAGGGCTGGTCTCCTACCCTGGGACGGGGACCGTTGACGGCGTCATGGGTGACCACCTGCTCTACGCGCCGCCGCTGACGATCACCTGCTCCCAGGTGGATGATTTGGTGGCGATCCTCGACGAGAGCTTGGCGGCGGTGGCAGGAGAGATCACCTCCTTGGGGTGAAGGAGCGGTTGGGCCCTGCCGTCTTGCGAACGGCCGTGGTCGTCGCCACCGGGGTGATCTGGGCTCAAGCTCACTTTGCGATGGACGAAGTTCCTGTTCCGCGGTCCTCGATCACCGGTGGCGGAGGCGCGGGTCCAGCAGGTCTCGGAGACCGTCGCCCAGGAGGTTGAGGGCGAACACGGTCAGGGTGAGGGCCAGCCCTGGAAAGAGCATGGTCCAGGGTGCCTG
>JAUJMG010000313.1:3229-5223 GCA_030446955.1 Thermomicrobiales bacterium | reverse complement strand
CGACCCGGCGACCCACGCCGCCGAAGCTCCGGCCGATTACACGCGGTTCCTCGACCCGGACGGGCTGCGCGGGGCCCGCATCGGCGTTCCCCGTGAGGTGTACTGGGGATACAGCCCGCCCGCCGACGCGATCTGCGAGGACGCGCTGGATGCACTGCGGAAGCTCGGCGCGGAGATCATCGACCCAGCGGATATCCCGACCGCCCGGGAGATGACGAGTGGGTGGCCGCCCTCCGACGACACGACCCTGACCGTCCTTCTCTACGAATTCAAGGCGGACCTGAACGCCTATCTGGGCGCGCTCGGCCCGGACGCGCCGGTCCGCACCCTGACCGACCTGATCGCCTTCAACGAGGAGCACGCCGAGCGGGAGATGCCCTTCTTCGGGCAGGAGCTGCTCCTGATGGCCGAGGAGAAAGGGCCGCTGACTGAGCCGGCCTACCTCGCCGCGCTTGAGCGCAACCACCGCCTCTCGCGCCGGGAAGGCATCGACGCGGTGATGGAGCGGTTCCGCCTGGACGCTCTCGTGATGCCGACGACCAACCCGTCCGCGAAAACGGACCTGGTCAATGGAGGTCGCTCTGCCGGGAGCAGTTCCCGGCCGGCGGCGTTGGCGGGCTATCCGGCGATCACGGTTCCCGCCGGTCAGGCCTTCGGGCTGCCGGTAGGAATCACCTTCATGGGCCGGGCCTTCAGCGAGCCGACCTTGATCAAGCTCGCCTACGCCTTCGAGCAGTCGACCCAAGCCCGCCGACCCCCTCGCTACGCCCCGCCTGAGGTCCTGCCACCCGATCCTCCGCTCGGTGGATCGAACGGCTAACTTGGACTGCGTTGCCTCAATCTCCAGGAGACCGGGGCAGGAACCGTCGATGGGGCAGGCGCGCCGGGCAGAACGGACCCAGCCGCATGCCGGACGGTATGATGCCCCGGCTGGCGGGAGCCACTTTCTGGCCCGACATGGGCGGGCATCGTCGTGGGAACGGTGACTGAATGTATCCAGAGGGCGGAGGGTGCAGCACCCTCGTCCAACGACCATCGATGGTGGAGGTAAACCCGATGTCCCAGACTTGTGAGAGCTACCTAGCAGAGCATGAGGAGCGGCTGGTCGACGATCTCTGCGAGTTCTTGCGCATCCCGAGCGTCAGCGCCCTGCCGGCGCACGATGCAGACGTGGCGCGGGCGGCGGACTGGGTCGCCGAGCGGCTGCGCCAGGCGGGGGTGCCGGAGGTGACGCTCCTGCCGACCGGGCGCAACCCGGTCGTCTACGGTCACTGGCACGTCGCGGACGACCAGCCCACGGCGCTGATCTACGGGCACTACGATGTCCAGCCGCCCGATCCCCTCGATCTCTGGGAGTCGCCCCCCTTCGCGCCGCAGATCCGGGACGGCCGCATCTATGCCCGCGGCGCCTCCGACGACAAGGGGAACGTCTTCGCGCCGCTGGCTGCGTTGGAGGCGCTGGTCCGCACCGGCGGCGCGCCGCCGATCAACCTTAAGTTCTTCGTGGAGGGCGAGGAGGAGATCGGCAGCCCCAGCATGCCCGCCTTCTTGCAGCAGGAGCGGGAGCGGCTCGCCTGCGACTTCGTGATCTCGGCCGATGGCGGCATGTACGGTCCGGAGGATCCATCGCTGACCGTCGCCAGCAAGGGGATCGCCGCCTGCCAGGTCGACCTGCGCACCAACCGGACCGATCTCCACTCCGGCTCCTACGGGGCCATCGCGCCGAACGCCGTCCAGGCGATCATTCAGCTGGCAGCGACGTTCCACACGCCGGAGGGGCGGGTCGCGGTTGAGGGTTTCTACGACTGGGTCAAGGATCTGACGCCCGCCGAGCGGGAGGAGATCGCCGCGGTCCCGTTCGACCGCGAGGCGTTTCTCGCCAAGCTCGGGGCGCCGGCGCTTTGGGGTGAGCCGGGCTACTCGGAGTTGGAGCGACGGTGGGCGCGGCCGACCCTGGACCTGAACGGGGTCTGGGGCGGCTTCGCGGGGGAGGG
>JAUJMG010000313.1:0-3129 GCA_030446955.1 Thermomicrobiales bacterium | reverse complement strand
GGCGCCGACATGATCTTCTTCGCCTGGGGGATGCCGGACAGCCAGGTCCACGCCCCGAACGAGTCGATGCGGCTGGAGGATCTCCGCCAGGCGATGCGCGGCTACTGCGCCTACCTAACTGCCCTGGCGCGGTAGGGGGCATGACCCGGGCGAGGCGCGAGCGAGGCCGGTAAGGTCATGCCTCAGATCCAGTACGAGGATGTCCTGATGTCCAGCCGGGAGGAGTGGCGGGGATGCCTGGAGGCCAACCATGCCCACTCTCCCGGCATCTGGCTGGTCACTTATAAGAAAGGGAGCGGTAAGCCCCACCTGCCCTACGACGACATCGTCGAGGAGGCGCTCTGCTTCGGCTGGATCGACAGCCGCCCGAACAAGCTCGATGCCGAGCGGTCCAAGCTGCTGCTGACGCCGCGCAAGCCCGGCAGCCCGTGGTCGGCGCTCAACAAGCGCCGGGTCGAGAAGCTCGTCGCCGAAGGCTTGATGACGCCCGCGGGGTTGGCCAAGATCGAGGCGGCCAAGCGCGACGGCTCGTGGGCCGCCCTGGACGCCGCCGAGGCGCTGGAGGAGCCGCCCGAACTTGGCGCCGCGCTCGCGGCCAACCCCGGCGCCCGGCGCGGGTTCGACGATTTTCGCGACTCCGTCAAGAAGCCGCTCCTCTACGGGGTGACCAGCGCCAAGCGGCCGGAGACGCGAGCGCGGCGGATCGAGCAGATCGTCGCCGGGGCAAAGGCGGGCCGCAGCCCCCTCGATTGGCGAGCCCAGCGGGACGCCCGGTGAGGATCGGGCGTCCACCGGCGCCCATCTCCGCGTCTCCCCGAAGAACAGCACGGTCGGCCACGAAGTGTCCGCCTCCCGTGCCGGAGGCTCGCGAAAGACTCCTGGGCCGCGGGCGGCGGGCGATGGCGCGAGCGGTCCGACGAGCGGGGAGCCCGAATCATCGAGGAATCCCGATGGATACATTGACGTTTGTCGATGCATTTGCTAGGGTGGAGGCATGATTAAGGGAGGATGCCGATGGCGACCGCGACGCTTGAGCGACCAGAGACGAGAACCGGCGCGCCGTGCTGCGCCCCGAGCGCGGCCTCCGCGACAGTGACCGAGCCGGAGGCGGAGGAGTACGCAGCCTGGTTCAAGGCGCTGGCGGACCCGACCCGGATCCGGATCCTCAACCTGCTGGCCCGGAGCGAGGAACCACTCTGCGTCTGCGACATCGTTGATCGGTTCCCGCTGGGCCAGCCGGCGATCTCCCACCACCTCAAGATCCTGCGCGACGTCCGCTTCGTCCACTCGGAGCGACGCGGGACGTTCATGTACTACCGCGTCAATCGCGCCTGCCTGGGCGAGTTCCCGGAGGCGGCGCGCCGCCTGCTGAACGCATAGGAGGCACCGAGCCCCCAGGAGGGTGCACCGCGCAATCGTGTATCGAAGATTGTCGATGTTTGGTTGGACGAGTGCGGCGCATGTGGGAGCGCCGGCAGAGAGACGGCGCCTGAGCGTCGAAAGAGTGAAAGGTTCGATGAAGATGGAGACCAGGCACGAGACAAAGCTTCCGGTCGCGGTGATCGGGGCCGGTCCGGTCGGGTTGGCAGCGGCCGCCCATCTGCTGGCGCAGGGGCAGGCACCGGTGGTGCTGGAGGCGGGCACGGCGATCGGGGCGAGCGTGCGGGAGTGGGGGCACGTCCGCTTGTTCTCCCCCTGGCGCTACAACGTCGATGCCGCGTCGGTTGCGCTGCTGGAGGGGCAGGGCTGGCAGGCCCCCGACCCCGACGCCTTCCCGACTGGGCGGGGTCTGGTGGAGCGCTACCTGGAGCCGCTCGCGGCGACGCCCCAGCTTGCGCCCCGCATCCGGCTCGACCGGCGGGTCGTCGCCGTGACCCGGCAGGGGTTCGACAAGATGAAGAGCGCCGGGCGGGAGGATGCGCCCTTCCTGCTCCATCTGCGCTCCTCCGACGGCCGTGCGGAGGGGTTGCTGGCGCGGGCGGTGATCGACGCTTCCGGCACCTGGCGTTCCCCGAACCCGCTCGGCGCGAGCGGCCTCGCGGCTCCGGGTGAGGCGGAGTTGGCCGACCGGATCTTCTTCGGCATCCCCGACGCGCTGGGCGTCCACCGGGAACGCTACGCGGGGCGGCGGGTCCTGGTGGTCGGGAGCGGCCACTCCGCCTTCAACGCGATCCTCGACCTGACGACGCTAGCGGGGGAGGAGCCAGGCACGACGATCGCCTGGGCGGTGCGGCGGCGCACCTTCGGTCAGATCTTCGGTGGGGGCGAGAACGACCTGCTGGAAGCTCGCGGCGAGCTGGGCCAGCGGATCCGCGACCTAGTCGCGCGGGGCGCGCTGGCGGTGACGCTGGGTTTTCGCACGGCGGCGCTGACGGTGACGGAGGAGGGCATCGTGGCAGCGGGCGAGGAGGGCGAAATCCTCCCGCCGGTCGACGAGATCGTGGCGACCACCGGGTTCCGCCCGGATCTGGCGATGCTGCGCGAACTGAGGCTGGGCCTCGACCCGGCGGTGGAGGCGCCCACGGCCCTCGCGCCGCTGATCGACCCGAACGTCCATAGCTGCGGGACGGTCCGGCCGCACGGGGCGGAGGAGCTTGCTCACCCGGAGCGGGATTTCTACCTGGCCGGGATGAAGAGCTACGGGCGGGCGCCGACGTTCCTGCTCCTGACCGGCTACGAGCAGGTGCGCTCCGTGGCGGCGGCGATCGCCGGCGATTGGGAGAGCGCCCGGGACGTCCGGCTCGAGTTGCCGGAGACGGGTGTCTGCTCCTCCGGCCTGGTCGCGTCCTCTTGCTGTGCCGCCACGCCAGCGGAGGAGTTGGCGGCGGTTGGTGCCCCGGCTGCGACGGGCGGGCTCGGGGCGGTCTCGCCGGAGCCGGTGCTGGTGACGCTGGGCGCGCCTCGCAAGGCGGCCGGCGGGGCGTGCTGTGGGTAGGGGCGGAGCGGGGCGCGGACGGTGGCCCGTGCGGTGAGGGCGCTGGCGGACGGGCGCGGCCTCTACTACGGCTGGGTAGTGGCGGGGACGCTCGCCGTCACCGAGACGATCTCCTGGGGCATCCTCTACTACGCCTTCTCCGTCTTCCTGGTGCCGATGCAGGCGGAGTTGGGCTGGTCGGCCGCTTCCCTCAC
>JAUJMG010000312.1:3816-5224 GCA_030446955.1 Thermomicrobiales bacterium | reverse complement strand
CGACCCTCTACCGCGATCTCAAGTTCCGCTCAGACGAGCAGCCAACTGGAGGAAGCAGAGCCTACCGATCGAGCCAAGACCGCGCCGACTAACGCCGACGATGACACGTCGCATCGGGACAATGGCTCCGGTAAACGTACTTGTCCGTAGCCATCCGCGTGCCGATCAATGCGACCAATGTGCCCCTACTTCGACCTCAGTTGGGGTGGCGCCCAGCAGGGCAGGGAGCGCGGTGGGGTCCAGGGGCCGCCCGAGGTGGTACCCCTGGCCGTGGTCACAGCCCATGCTCCGGGCCTGGTTCAGCTGCTCCGCCGTCTCGATGCCCTCCGCCGTGACCGTCATGCCCAGTGCGTGTCCCAGCGCGGCGATGGCGGTCACGATCGCCCCGTTCTCGGCCTCGTTGCCCACCCCGCTCACGAAGGAGCGATCGATCTTGAGCGTGTCGACCGGCAGCCGGCGCAGGTAGTCCAACGACGAGTACCCCATGCCGAAGTCGTCGATCGCCAGTCCGACCCCCAACGCCTTCACCTGGTGCAGGGCCTTGCCGGTCGCGACCGCGTCCTCGACAAACACCCGTTCCGTCACCTCAAGCGTCAGGCGGCTCGCCGCCAGCCCCGTCTGCTGGAGGACGCGCGCCACTTGGGCGACGAAGTCGGACTGCCGGAGCTGCGTGGCTGACACGTTGACGCTGACGGCTGGAGCCACGTCGGCGTCGCCGGGCACCGACCAAGAGCACGCGTGGCGGCAGGCTTCCGCCAGGACCGAGTGCCCCAGCGGGAGGATCAGTCCCGTCTCCTCGGCCACGGGGATGAAGTCCTCGGGGGCGACCACCCCGTGGCCGGGGCGGTCCCACCGTACTAACGCCTCCAGCGCGACGATCCGTCCCGTGCCGAGCTTGACTTCCTGTTGGAACTGCAGGCGGAGGTGGCCCTGCGCGACTGCCGCCCGCAGATCGGTCTCCCGGTCCAGCCGCACCACGGCATCGGCGTACATCCCGGCCTCGAAGATGACCGCCGTCCCCCGCCCGGCGGCTTTGGCCCGGTATAGGGCAGTATCCGCTGCCCGCAGCAGGTCAGCGGGGACGCGCAGCGCCGGGCCGCTGAGGGCGATGCCGACGCTCGTGTCGACGACCGCGTCGTGCCCGTTGACCCGGAGGGGCACCCGCAGCGCGGCGAGGATGCGCCGCGCGACCTCGGTGGCCTGCGTGTCCGAGCAATCCTCAAGGAGCACCATGAACTCGTCGCCGCCGAACCGGGCCACCGTGTCACCAGGACGGAGACAGGCTGCCAGACGCTCCCCCACCGCAACGAGAGCTCGGTCACCGGCGTCGTGCCCGAGGCTGTCGTTGATCACCTTGAAGCGGTCCAGGTCGAGGACGAGGACGGCGACCTCCGACTTGCCCGGCCCG
>JAUJMG010000312.1:0-3716 GCA_030446955.1 Thermomicrobiales bacterium | reverse complement strand
CTTGAAGCGGTCCAGGTCGAGGACGAGGACGGCGACCTCCGACTTGCCCGGCCCGACGGCGGGAGCGAAAAGCGGTGGCGCCTTGTCCTTTCGGGGTGGCAGCGAGGTGCGTCAAGTGGCTCCGGGCCTGGGCCACATCATCAGGGTGAACGAGGGCGAACGGGTCGGCGCCGATCAGGTCCTCGGGTGCGTAGCCCAGCACCCGTTCCGTCGCCGGGCTGACGTATGCCAGGGTGTCATCGGGGGCGAGGATGAGGATGACGTCCGCCGCGTTGTGGATCAGCGATCGGAAGTGAGCCTCGTTCGTGCGAATGGCCTCCTCTGCCGAGGCCCGTGCCTGCAGTGCCGCCGCCTGGCGTTCGGCGATGGCGAGGCGGCGCTCCAGATACCGCAGGTCAAACGGCTTGGCGAGATAATCGTCGGCCCCGGCCGCAAGCGCCGCCTCGAGGTGGTTGGCGCCGAAGCGGGCGGTCAGGACCACCACCACGCTCTGGTGGCCATGCGGCAAGGTGCGGAGCCGGCGACACAACTCCAGCCCATCCATGCCTGGTAGCCCCAGGTCCAACAAGATCAGACCGAACGCCTCCCGTTGGCAGGCAGCCCAGGCAGCTTCGCCGTCCGGGCACGCGACCACCTCGTGGCCGCGCTCGACCAGGACGTCGGCCAGCACGTCCCGAATGGCGGGATCGTCCTCGACCACGAGTGCCCGCAGGCAGGTCCTCGGCGCCCCGTTCGGGCCGGACTTCGATGTGTTCATGGCTCCTCTCAGGGGCCGGGATTCCGTAACCTGGCCGTCCCCCCCCCTTCTCACGGTGGATCCGACCGGCGGGATGGGGGCGGCGAGGACGTGCACGGTGGACAGGTACGCCAAACCCGGCCTGGCCGATCTGGCCCCTGCTCGTCACTCACACCGCCCGCCGGATGGGTGAGCCAATAAAGACCGCTCCAGGCTCCATCGTTTCCGAGGTGGCGTCACGGTAGCAGCAACCGTGGGTCAGGGATAGAGGAAAAACCCCTAACGGCACTGGCTGAACGGCAGGTTGTGATGCTTCTCACCATGACTGTGGAGGTATGAAGGTCAAAACACCAAATCAAAGAAAGGGCGAATTGACAAAATGGGTAAGGCAAAGCCCCACCCTCGACACTCCCCGGTTCAGCGGGTCAAAGGGCGAGCACAGCTCTATCGTGCGCCACGGCGCTACGAAGCGCATCTGCCAAAAGACGTATTCAGCAGGGGGATCCGGCAGATGCTGTCTAGGTATGGAGCTAAACGCGACCCAGATGATCGCCCGCTCACCTTTACGCCGACAGGGTCGTTGTCCACGATCAGCAAGACGCGTATGGGTCATCATCTTGATCGCCCCGCGCATTGACAGGGTGATGCCGCCACGCTAGGAACGATCAGCGAACGGAGGGGGAAGACATGGAGACGGGTACCGTCCTCTACCTCAACGGACCCTCAAGCAGCGGCAAGCACGCGATCGTCGCGGCGCTGCAGGAGACGATGGAGGAGCCCTGGTTCAACGTCGGAATCGACCAGTGGTTCTCTAACTTCCCGGCCCGCTTCATCGGAACCCGGCCGCAGGCCGCCGAAGGCTTCCCCTGGGTCGTCGACGCCGACGGCCGCCTCGTGAAGACGGCGGCGGGACCCGCCGGGGAGCGGCTGATGCGGGGCCTCTACGCGACGGTGGCCGCTCTGGCCGCGACCGGCACCAACGTCGCCGTCGACGACGTGATGTACGAGCCGTGGATGGTGCCCGCGTGCGCCCGCGCGCTGGCCGGGTCCCGCGCCTACTTCATCGGGGTCCGCTGCCGCCGGGAGGTGGTCGAGGCGCGCGAGAAGGCACGGGGCGACCGACCGGCTGGCCTGGCGGGCTGCAACTACGACCTGGTGCACCGTCACGCCGTCTACGACCTCGAGGTGGAGACCTCCGACGCGAGCGCCGATGTGTGCGCCGCGCAGATCAAGGCTTACCTGAGCGAGAGGCGCCCGCCGCAGGCGTTCAAGCAGCTGGCGGTGCAGGCCGAGGCCTGACGGCCTGACACCGAGCTCATTCCTTCAGGAGCGCCACCCGGTCCCCCAGACGCCATCCGGACTCGGGCAGGAGTAGACATCGGCCCGGATCGACCCCCGAACCGCCGATAGACGCAGATATCGGCAAGAGCGCGGCGGTGACGAACAGACGACCTCGTGGGTGCCCGGGGATGCCTCCACTCTTTCGCGTTACAACGCGCGCCGCCTGAGCACGCTTGGAGGGCAGGAACAGAGATCGACGACGAACATCACGAAGCGCGTCGTCTGCGCGACGGTTGGCGGTTGTCCCCCTTCAGCCGCACTCGGTGACCGCCGCCAGACCAGGGCATCCCGGATGAGCGCTGCCCATTCGGGCAGCACCTGTTGCGCCCACGATGCGGCAGCTTCCTTGGACGCATGTTCGCCGGTGTGGTGCGCATACAGCGCGCGGCACATCGTCAGGATGGCGTACGATTGCGCCTTGCGCCCGTGCAGACGATCCATCCGCTGCTCGAAGGCTCGCGCATATCCCCGCACGGCGTGAATGAACTCCGCCTTCGACACCGGTGCGATGACTTCGTGGGGCGGTGGCCCGAAGAGCGTCGTGTCACTTTCGCGCACCAGATACCAATTCATGAGCCAATCGCGCCCGGCATCCCTGAAGTGAAGCGGCTCCCCCGGGCTGATGACGGCGATCCGGCTCGTTCGCTCCTTGAAAGTCTGGAGCGCGGCGATCGACAGGTAGGCTACCTCGATCCGGTCGTGCCACCGCGCATGGTCGCGTGCAAAGCTGTCGTGGAATTTGCGCAGTGCATCGAGTTCCGCCTCGTCGACATCGCGTGCCACTGCGGCCAGCAGATCGATATCGCTGACATCCTCGTCGAAGCCGCCGAACACGAGCGACCCGAACAGATAGAGACCGATGAGCCGATCCCCAAGGCCCCCCTGGATGCCGGACCGCAACTCGTCCAGCAACGCATTCAGGGAGGAGGATGGCGTTGGTGTCATGGCCGAAGGAGATGACGCGTTCGTATTGAAGCGGTCGCCCTACCACCATCGCAAAAACGGCCGTTTGTGCGGCTCGACACTCGTGGTTCGCCACGCCTCATTCGCCCCAACCCCCCGTGGTAGAGGCGCCGCTCGCGTCGCCGGTTACCGGCCACGCGGGCCAGGCATGCCTTGCCTCTACCAGGCGAACAACCGTTGATAGACCACGAGAGGCGCCGTACGATCCGGATGTGAGGCGATGCGTGTCCGGCGAACGTCGCGCCGCCTCAGGGACGGGTTAGCGCGACAGCAGGCGCCAACTGCGGGGCGAGAGCGTCCGGCGGCTGGCTGCCGACCCTGCCCGCCCTGAACCCTGAGAAGGTCGCGCGGCAACCAAGCCCGACGACCCGAGCGGCTCCCACCCGGCTCCCGGCGTACCCTGGGACGGACGCCGGTCTAGCGATGCAGTCTCACCCGGGACCAGGCGGTCCAGGCCGCGATAGACCGCTTGGCGCAGAAATCCAAGCACGACGGGACGGCTGGCCAGCGACCAGAGTTGACCGGCCAGAAGCCCAATGCAGGTTGCCACCACCAGCAGAACAGGCAAGTGGTATCGCGCCCAGTCGGAGCGCATCCCCAGCACGACCGCTCCCGCTTGCCCGCCAAGCACGATCGCGGCAAGCGCGTAGCGACTGGCCAAGCCGCGCCACACCGT
>JAUJMG010000311.1 GCA_030446955.1 Thermomicrobiales bacterium | reverse complement strand
CCTAGCTGGTGATCGTGCCTTCTGGAGGTACTGGCCGGTGCTGGTTCGTCTGGTGGTCAGTCCCGACCGTGTCCAACAGCCTTCCGGAGACCGGGCCGTTCTCCCACAAGCACCTCCACCCCGCCAGAGATCGAACCTTCAGCCTCGTCACCAATGCGGCTCGGTCCATCGTCCAAGACGTCAACGCCGCGGTTGGAGCAGTGCTTAGGATTCGCGTCGGTGACCGCATAAACGCGGGTTCCGGACTTCACGGCGGGTTCGAAGTCTGTCTGTGAAACCGTCGCTGCAACGGCCTCGGCGGGGCAGCGGGTACTCAGCCTCTCGAAGGAATCGCGAGGATCACCAGTCTGCTCGGTGGCGCCACCGATGCTGGTGGCGGCGACCACACTAACCGGAGGCTCGGCGACCGCGAGCGTTTCATCCAGGGCTTGAAGTCGAGGATCATGGAACGTACTCCTTGGGCCGTCATCATCATTCTTGGAAGATCAGCGGGGTCTCGTCAGGTCGATGGATCTCTCGCCCCACTACACGTCACTCTACGGATCAACCACCGGCTATGGATCCGTTCAATCACGTAGATCTTGACGTAGATCCGGGTACCTAATCCGGCGCCTGCCTCCTGCTTAATGGCATGGCAGTCATCCATGGTAGGACCAATGGGCAGCATGGTGGTCAGTCCATCGCGATCCTACCTTGATGACCGCCGGTAGCAGAGGCCAGACGACCGCGGCCTCCAGCCGTGACGTCGGCACCCTCAGGGCGACATCGAGGTCACCATCCCCGTAGGGTGCACCCGCTGTGCCACCGATGCCGCCTCCACGGTCATCCCCCACACCAAGGGCAATCGGACGAATCCCTCTGGAAGTCGGACCTGTTGTGGTGCGGAAGGTCCGAGGCGGGGCCTCGCGTGAGCCCATGGATTTCTGGAAGACGCCGACCTCACGCAGCCCTGGCCCGTGCTTGCATCCTGCATCCCGGCCTCACGCGGCTGCCGGAATGAATGAGGCCACTGCATTCACCGCGTGAGGAGGCGAATCAACTCCGCGTGGGCAGGATAGAGGCACTCCAGTGTGGCACGGTCGCCCGACTCGTAATCCGCAACGTCGAACCCCGGCGCCATCGTCGTCCCAAGGAGCGCGAAACGTCCCCCCGGTAAGAGACGTGTCCCCTGCCACACGCCCCGCGGCACCACCGCCTGCACCACCATCCCACCCATCACGTCCTGCCCAAGCAGAAGCGTTCGGCAAGCCGATCCTTCGGCCAGCAGAAGCATCTCAACCGGGTCGCCCAGGTAAAAGTGGAACACCTCATCGGTGCGGAGACGGTGCAACTCGGAAAAAGTGTCGGGCGTCAGCAGGTAATAGATCGCCGTCCCGAAGGATCGCTGCGATTCGTAGCGCGCCGGCAATTGGTCTGTCGGGAGGGACTCGGAAGAGCGATAGCTTTCCGCGTAGTATCCGCCCTCTACCGGCAGGGAACGCAACCCAAGGAGGCGCTTGACCTCCTCCACGTCAGGCAGGGGCACGGAAGAACCTGTCACCACAGTGGTGCCCTCGCGCTGTCGTTCCCGTCAGGGCCGACGACAGAGGGGACTGGAATAACGACACGAGATGCACCGGGACATCGGCCGCGGGGCGAGCGACCGTCTGGTACCCCCAGCGGGATTCGAACCCGCGATCTTCACCTTGAAAGGGTGACGTCCTGGGCCGCTAGACTATGGGGGCAGCGACCCTGAAACGATACCCTTCACGCCGAGAGCCTGTCAACGTCGAGTCACTGTTCGGAAGCGGGCTGCCCGAAGGCACCGCAGCGCCCACGTCCTTCCGTCCGCGCTCAGCCCTCCCAGCACCATGGTTACACTCAGCCAGACTACCAAGGTCGATGACGGTGCCGGCTTCCCCACGGGCACGATCTCCCCCCCGATGCCTGCGAGCGCATCCACGACGAGGAGGACCGGGCGCACTCCCACGGCGGCAACAACGCCCAGGGCCTCTCCGGCAGGTGCCCAGACGAACCCCAGCACCGATGCCACCGCCGCAAGCGGAAATGCCACGGCCACCCATGGGGCAACCAGGACATTGGCGGGGACGCTCACGAGCGAAATCGACCCGTTGACCGGCAGCAGCATCGGCAGGGTCGCAATTTCCGCCACCAGCGTTCCAACCACCGCCGCCCCGATCCACCCCGCCACGCCCGCGGGCCGGAAGCCGGGCAGGACACTCGCCAGCGCCAGGGACGAGGCGAAAGAGAGCTGAAAGGAGAGCGACCAAAGATCCCGCGGCTGGACCACCACCATCGCCGCTGCCGCGAGCGTGAGCAGGGTCGGGTAGTCCGGCCGCCGGCCCACCCGAACTGCCAACACCCCTCCCGTGGCGACCAGCGCTGCCCGGAGCGCAGGTGGATGGAGGCCGACCAGGATCGCGTATCCCCAAATGCCCGCCAGCGTAGCCGCCTGCCAGCCCCACCGCCGCCGCCAACCCGCTGCCGATCCCAGCGTCGAGGCCATCGTCACGAGGAGAGCCAGGTTGCTGCCGCTGACGGCCGTCAGGTGGCTGGTCCCGGTGCGGAGGAAGGCCTCGCGCCGCTCCTGCGACAGAGCGTCGTCATCGCCGGTGACGAGTCCCGCCAGCAACGCCCCAGCGTCCCCTTGAGCCAGGCGCGCGAGTCGGCGGTCTACTGCCCTGCGAACCCGCGCAACGGTGTTCCATCCGTCACCCGCTACCTCACCCCGCTGGATGGCACCCGCGATCAGGACTCCGTCCACCTGCCGCGAACGCAAAAAGGCTCGGAATCGACTTGCCTGATCCTCGACGCGCTGCACATCCCCCACCAGCCAGACACGATCCCCTCGTTCCACGCCCGGGTGCAGCGGCGCCGAGACCCAGACGCTGCCTGCTGCTGACGCCGTCCCGCCCGGTTGTCCGGCCTCATCGACGCCCACAAGGAAGTGCTGACGGCGGCCGTTGGTGGAGGGAAGAGAGTCGACCCGTCCACCTACCGCCGTCGCGGTGTCAATCCAATCAGGGGCGCTCGGCGCAAGCGGCGGATCGCTCCTCCACGCCCCAAGAGTCAGGGCCACTACGACCGCTAAGGCCGACCCCATCCTTCTCGGCGCCAGCATTGGCGTCCCGAAGACGACAGCCGCGCTCAGCAACAGGACCACGGCCCAGGAATCAGCAGCGGCACCGAGCAGGACGGCGCTTCCCGCGGCGATTCCAGTCACGACCCCACGACGACCCGGGACCCCATCTCGTCAACCATCCTCTCAGAGATGCCCTGCACTTCAGCCAAGTCCTGCACTGCCGTGAACGGTCCATGCTCCGTCCGGTGATCGACGATTCGTTGCGCGAGCACCGGACCGATGCCAGGCAATCCGTCGAGTTCCGCCGCCGAAGCTGAGTTGATATCTACAGGAGCGGCCTCACCCACAGGAATCGGAGAGGTCGCAGGTACCGTCACCGCGTCGCTCGTCGATGCCCGAGCTTCATCCGTCGCAGTCAACGTGGAGGAGGCCGTCTCGGCCCCATCGGGCCTAGTAGCGGGCGAGGTGGCAGGGGGCAGGAGCGGCACCACCAGACGATCGCCGTCTCGCAGGCGAGCCGCCGGATTGATCGAGGCCAGATCCGCTCCGCCCACCGTGCCCCCCGCTCGAGCCAGCACCTCATAGACGCGAGCATCAGCGGAGAGTGTATAGACGCCGGGAGTCGCCACCGCACCTTCGACGGCGACAACGATCCTAGCGTCCGCTCGCGGGTCCTCGATCACGATCGGCGGCGCGTTCCGCTGATCCCATTCAATCCAGCCGAAGAACGCCGCGCCTACGCCAGAAACCGCCGCCAGCGTGGCCAGCACCCACCGACCTCCCATCCGGGCCCTCCGGCGCGTAGTCCTTGCCTCGTTCCTGCTCTCAGTGCCGCGCTATTTTTGCGCGCCTGCAGCGGCCGCGCAACCATGACCGCGTGCTAGACTCGAAGGGTGATACGGGCGGGCCAGGACGGCCCGGCCCGCTTTTGCCGTTGGCACTGAACGTCGCCCCCGCCTCTGCCTTCCCTGCCCGTGCACCGCCCGGCCGCTCGATCCAGAGCCCGACCGGTACCCGCCCTTCGTCGGAGACCACCATCTGTGACCCTTGCCCACCTCCTCCCACTGCTCCAAGAAACACCCGCGTTCGGGACTTTGGTCGATGACGGCGGGGCTCCGGCTTACCCTCTGGCGCGTGTAGCCGACCTCCCGGTGTCGGCACGCCCAGCTCTCATATCTGCCCTGGCGAACCCGCAGCGGACGACCCTCGTCGTGACCGCCCGCGCAGATCGGGCCGATGCCCTCTGTGCTGCCATCGCCGAGTTCACCCCTGGTGGAACCGACGTGGTCCGCTGGCCCGCCCCGGACGCCCTCCCGTACGAGCAACTCCCCTTCGACCTCGGGGTAGCCACTCAGCGCGCCGCGCTCCTCGATCGCCTCCGCCGTGGCGATAGTGGCGGCCTGATCCTGGTCACCTCTGTCCATGGGCTGATCCATCTGGTGATGGATCCGATCGACCTCGCGTCTCACACCCGCATCCTCCGGCCCGGTGACCGGTTGGATGTCCAAGACCTGCTCCGGTGGGCCATCGAGCTGGGGTATCAGGTCGCGCCGCTCGTCCAGGAACCCGGCACCATCGCCCGCCGCGGTGGCATTCTGGACCTCTTTCCTCCCGGGGCCGAGCACCCAATTCGCATTGACCTTTTCGGCGACGAGATCGAAACGATTCGCACCTTCAACCCTTCCAGCCAGCGCTCCGAAGGACGCCTCCCCTCCGTCTCCCTCCTCCCGCCCTCGGAGTTGCCCCTCTGGCGGCTGCGTGAAGCCGGTGCGGTGCTCGCCCGCCTGGACCGCGGCGGCCTGCGTGAGGAAGTCGATGCCGAGTGGGGCCGGATGCTGGACCAGATGGCCAGCGGCACCACCCCGACCTCGGTGGATCTCTTCTCCCCCTACCTTCTGGATCGCCCGCGAACCCTGCTGGACTATGTCCCCGCCCATGGGCTCGTCCTCCTGGACGAGCCCGGGGCCAACCGGCTGGCCGCACCCCAACACCGCCGTCAACCGTCGGCGCTCGAAGCCGCCTTAGTCGAAAACGGTGAAAAGGCGCCCCGCCAGCGCTGTCCCAACGCCGAGTGGGGGGACAAAGAGGCCCAACTCGAGGCCCGGGCCCGGGTAAAAATGGGGCTGGTCGCCGAGGTGAACGCCACCGAC
>JAUJMG010000044.1 GCA_030446955.1 Thermomicrobiales bacterium | reverse complement strand
GGGCCTCGGCGCACGCCTCCAGCGCCCGCCGGGACGAGAGGTGGACGACGTAGACCGGGGCGCCGGTCGCCTCGGCGAAGGCGATGGCCCGCTGGGTGGCGACCAACTCGGCGACCACCGGGCGACTCTCCGGGTAAAAGCGCAGGGAGGAGCGGCCGGCGGCCATGAGGCGGGCGGTGGCGTCCTCGATCAGGGCGTGGTCCTCGCAGTGGATCAGGGTCATCAGGCCGGCCTCGCCGGCGCGGCGGGTGGCCTCCAGAAAGCCCCCAACCGCGGGGTCGAACCCGGCCATGGACATGAAGAACTTGATGCTGTTGTGACCGGCGGGGAGCAGGCGGGGGATCTCATCGAGGGTTTGCGGGGTCGGCTCGCCGATGACCGGGTGGAGGAAGACGTCGGCGATGGCCTGCTCGCGGACGAGGGCGGCGTCGCGCTCTAAACCGGCGAGGGGCGTCTCTCCGGGGCCGAGGAAGGTCATGTTGCCGAGGGTGGTCACGCCGCCGGCGAGGGCGGCTGCCGACCCGCTCGCGAAGTCGTCCACCCAGGTCGGCTCGTCGCCCTTGTCCTCGCCCGGGGGCAGGGAGAGGTGGACGTGGGCGTCGACGCCGCCTGGGAGGAGGAGCTTGCCGGTAGCATCCAGCTCCTGGTCGGCGCGCATCTCGCCGCCGATCTGGACGACCGTGCCGCCCGTGATGCCGATGTCGGCCGTGACGACCGCGTCGGTGGTGACAATGGTTCCCCTGCGAATCACCAGGTCCAGTCCTGCCATCCCGGTCTCTCCTCCCCCTTTGTCTCTCCCGCCGCGCTGCGGTTCCGTACGATCGCGGTCAGCGTAGCAGGCCGGAACTCATCGCCCGATACCAGGTGACGACCAAAGGGATTGGGGCGGCGGCGCGGTCCGGTGCGCGGGCTCGACTCAAGCGAGCCAGGCGGCGGGCTCGTAGAGGGCGGAGCGGAGACCCGCCCACAGGTTCCGGTACTGCTGCCAGGGGCTATCGCCGGCGACAAGCACGCTCAACGGGCCGAGGCGCTCGATGCCCGCGGTGCGGGAGGCGCGATCGCACTGCTGCATGGTGAGGAAATCGATTTCCAGGCGCCAGGGCTGCTCGGGCACGGTAGGTTGGACCTGGTCACGGTTCGCGAGGGCGCGGGCGGCCGCCGCGGTGATCTCGGGCCGGGTCGCCGCCGGCGGACGGCAGATGGCCGCGTTGCGGCCGCGGGCCTCCTTGACGGAGACCGTCTCGATGCGCTCGCCGAGGAAGGTCCGGGCTTCGGCGACGGTGGTGGCGTCGCCGGTGACCATCACGGTCGGGATGCCGAGCGATCCCAGGATGGCCGCGTTCAGGCCGGTTTCGCCGTGGGGACGCCCGTTGATCCTGAGCTCCGAGACGGCCGCGCCGGCGATGGTGTGGGGGTGGATCGCTTGGAAGGTTCTGGCCATCGCGTGGTAACCGACGAAGACCGCGGCATCGAACGTCGTGCTGTCGGCGGCCTCAAGCTGGCAATCGGGTTTGGCGTCGCCGCTCCCCATCAGGAGGTGAGCGGCAGGGTGCAACTCCTCGATCAGGAGGTTGCGCATGGGACCATGCCCGTCATTGACCAGGATGTAGGTGGCTCCAGCCTGAACGAGCCCCTCGATGGCGGCGTTGGCGTCGCCGGTCATGAGCCGGCGGCCGCGGTCGTACTCGCGGCCATCAGCGGTCATCATGTCGCCGTGGACCACGCCGGTGATGCCCTCGATGTCGACCGACAGGTAAACGTTCATGAGCGCTCCTCCTTGCTTCCGCATGCGGATTAGCCGGGTACTTGCGGGGCGTCACAGCAGAGCGAGGAGTCGGCCTGCTCCCCTTCGAGACAGACTGCCCGGCCCCCACTCTGCTCCTGATCCAGCCTCGGCACATTGTCTTACCCGAACCGCCGGGCTTTCCCCGCCCGCTCATCTTACGTTTCATTAAGACGGCGTGGGGACGATGGGATAGGATGCTTTGCGGGGCCTGTTGTCCTCGACCGCCGTCGCGCCGCATCGAGAGGGGGGATCATGGCACGCCGCAGATATCGTCACCCGCGTTCGGCCGTGCTGCTTAGTCTGCTTGTTGCCCTGCTTCTTGCCGCGCAGCCGATCGGGGCCATGCAGGGGAATGACAGCGCGACACCCGGTGCGACACCGGCCGCGGGAGCCGCGGCGGAGCAGATGATCCTCTTCGCGGCCGATGGGATGCGCCCCGATCTGGTGGAGCGCTACGCGGCCGACGGAGCAATGCCGACGATGGCCGCGCTGATGGGCGCGGGCGTGCGCGGCGAGAACGGGATGAGCCAGGCCTTCCCGCCCAACACCGGCGTCGGCTGGGCCACGCTCGCCACCGGCACCTATCCCGGCGAGCACGGATCGATGAACAACACCTTCCACCGGATCGGGGAGGCGGACTTCAATAACCGGACCAGCGCCTACGCTCCAGATATTCTGCAGGCCGACACCTTGCCCCAGGCGGCCGAGCGGGCCGGAAAGACCGTGGTGGCGGTGGAGTGGGTCGGCGCGCGGAGCTATGACCCGCCGCTCCAGGGCCCGGTGGTTGATTTCCGCAACTTCTACTCTGACCGGGGCGTGCTGCTCAACTATGACCTGCCGGACCAACCGGCCCTCGCCGACCGCTTCGGCGTCTCCTACCAGCGGGTGAATCTGGCCCCCGCTGAGGGCTGGACAAACGTGCCCGAGTCCTTCAGCCCACCAATGGAGCAGCGCCTGGCGGTGACGAACGACGCGTTCCCCGAGGAGAACAACGTCGACCGCGCCTACCTGCTCTACATCTACGACTCCACGGACGACGGCACGACCAATTACGACCGGATGCTGGCCGTTCCCGCCGCCGGGATGCTGCCCCCACCCGATCCGAACGCTTCCCCCGCCGCGGCCTCTCCGGAGGCGGGCAGCCCCGTCGCGGCCTCCGAGAAGGATGGCGCCGCCGCGGTTGCCGACCTGGCGGCCGGCGAGTGGGCGGACGTGAAGGTGACCCTGACTGGCGAGCAGGCCGGCCAGACCGCCGGGTTCTACCTGAAGGCGATCGACATTGCTCCGGACCTGTCCCGCTTCCGCGTCTACTACACCTCAATTGCTCGGGCGAACGCACGCTACGCCGGGTGCGACTACGCGGCGGATTGCGCTGAGCCGATGGGATTCGCGGAGACGCTGGCGCGGGACTTCCCCTCTCCCACCGCGGCCGACTTCGCACCGCTGGAGGCCGGCATCATCGACGAGGAGACCTACGTCGAGCAGGGTCTGAAGTGGGAAGACGCTCACTGGGCCTACCTCCGCTACATCGTGGAGGATCTCGGCGTCGAGCCGGACCTCCTGCTGCTCGGCAATCCGGTCACCGACGAGTTCAGTCACCAGTTCATGGGTCTCGTCTCCCCGACCGAGCCAGGTGGTGACCCCAATCCTTACTATGACGATGTAACGGGAGACGGCCGCCCGGACGGCCGTGTCGAGGCCCGGGAACGGTTCATCCGCAGTTCCTACGAGATGGCAGACCAGACCCTTGCCCTTGGCCGCGAGTTGCTCGGTGAGGATGCCACGGTCTTCGCGACCTCCGACCACGGGTTCGCGCCGGCCTACTACGCGGTCAATGCCGGGTTGGTCCTCCAGCAGGCGGGCATCGTCGAGACCGAGCAAGCGTCCAACTGCCGAGCGCCGGACGTGATCCAGCCGCTCGACGCCACTCCAGACCCGGACGCGCCTCCAACCGGCCCCCGGGCGAAGGCCTGCTGGGCGGGCGGCACTGCCCAGATCTATATCAACCTGGCTGACCGGGACCCGACGGGCGTCGTGCCCGAAGAGGAGTACGAAGCGGTCCGGGATCAGATCGTCGCCGCCTTCCAGGGATTGACCGATCCGAACCGTCCGGGCAAGCAGGTGGTGGCCCGGGTGATGACGCGGGACGAACTGCGGAACGTCGACGGAAGCGACTCGCTCCACCCGAGCCGAAGTGGCGACGTGGTGGTGGTCCTACAGCCCCCCTACCAGTTCGACGCCGCGACCCCCGGCGAGACGATCGCCTTCTCCCAATTCTTCGGGCAGCACGGCTTCCTGCCGGAGATGGTCGACCTCGCCAACAACGTCAACATGCACGCCACCTTCATCGCCGCGGGTCCCGGCATCGCCAGGGCGGAAGCGCCTGTCGCCGGCATCCGGGCGATCGATGTCGCACCGACGGCCGCCTTCCTGTTGGGTATCCCCGGCCCCTTGAACGCCAGGGGCAAGATCCTCCTCAACATCGTGGCGGGCGGAGAAACCCTGCGCCAGGTCCAGATCCTGGACATCAGCGACTACCACGGGCAGCTCACCCCGCTCTCGGCCTCCGCCGATGATCTGGACGACGAAGGTGCCGACAACCCGAGCTTCCGCGTCGGCGGCGCCGCCTACCTCAAGCCCTGGTTCGATGCCTACCGGGCCGAGAATCCGGAAGCGACCCTGACCATCGCCGGAGGCGACTCCGTCGGTGCGACGCCCCCGATCTCGAGCTTCTTCGGCGACCTACCGACGGTCGAGCTGATGACTGCGATGGGCTTCAGTGCCGACGCCCTCGGCAACCACAACTTCGATGTCAGCGCGGAGTACATGTTCGGCACGCTCGCCCCGCAGGCCGGGTTCCCCTACCTCTCGGCCAATCTCGTCCTCGCCGACGGCGCCACCCCGATCCCTGCCACGCCGGCCACCGGAACCCCGGTGCCGGGCGGCATGGCGGGGTTCCAACCCTCGATGGTGTTCGAGGCCGGAGGCGTTTCCATTGGGCTGGTGGGGTTCTCCAACCCTGACATCCCGAGCCTGACCCGGCCCGGGGCGCTCGGCCCCTACGAGGTGATTGACCCGGTGGCGCCGGTCAGCGAGGAAGTGGGTCGGCTGCGGAACCAGGGCGTAGACGCGGTCGTGGCCTTCGGCCACTCGGGCGCCACCGGCGGCACAGTGACGGAGCCCACTGGTCCGTTGGTTGACCTCGCAGACAACTTCACTGGCGTGGACGCCGTGATCGGCGACCACACTGATGTCCAGGTTGCGGCGATGCGACCGGACGGCGTACTCGTCACGGAGAATGTCAGCAAGGGCGTGATGTTTACCCGGGTACGCCTGGTTGTCGATACCCAAGCGGGCGAGGTGGTCTACAAGACGGCCGACTACCACCGCCCGTGGAACGACGGCGTCACCCCGGATGCCGCGATTGAGGCGCGGGTCGATGAATTGAACGCTGAACTGGAGCCAATCCTCGGTGCCGGCATCGGCGCATCCAGTGTGGCGATCCCCCGTGCCGACGCGTGCGGGACAGAGAACGGCCGCACCTGCGAGTCGCTCCTCGGCAACGTGGTCGCCGACGCGATGCGCTCCACCTACGGCACGGAGATCGCGCTCACCAACTCCGGCGGCCTGCGAGCGGACCTGACCTGCCCGCCGGAAGACAACCCGGACGACTACTGCGCGCCGGACGTGGCTCCGAACACGATCACCCGCGGGCAGGTCCTGACGGTGCTCCCGTTCGGCAACGTGGTGAGTACGGCGGAGATCAACGGCGCGGAATTGAAGGAGATTCTTGAGGCGGGGGTGGCAGAGATGCCCGAACCGGACGGCGGCTTCCCGCAGGTCTCCGGCCTCTGCTTCACCTACGACATCGCGGCCGAGCCGGGCAACCGGGTCACGGGGGCGGTCCGCGCCGCCGCGGATGGCTCCTGCACGGGCGAAGCGTTGGACCTGACCGAGGCAGTGACCTACAGCTACGCCACCAACGATTTCACGGCCGCCGGCGGTGATGATTACCCGGACATCTCCGCCCGGGCGACCACCCGCGAGCCGCTGGACCAGGTGGTCGCGAATTACATCCAGTCTGCCGGTCAGATTAACCCGACCATCCAGGGCCGGATCACCTGCACCGGCGAAGGCTGCCCCGCGGTCAAGCAGTAAGGAACCGGTTTCCTGAAACGCTCCGAGGGTCTGGTGCCATGGCACCGGGCCCTCGTTCGCGCTGGTCTTACGCGGTGACGCGGTTCACCTGATGGACGGCCTGCCCGCGTGGCAAGCTCTCGCCGCTACGGTGGATCTTATCGGGATGGTCGGCCGCGGTAGCTACGCTCTCGTTCGCGTTGCTGGTCACGCGCGGATTGCCCTGTACAGCGATCGTCTGGCGCCGGAGGGCGATGTGGGTGTCGCGCCGCTCGAACCGGCGGTCGACCAGAACGATGGCCGCGGCGGTAGCGAGGGCGAAGAGGAGCGAGAAGATCACGAAGGCGAGCAGGAAGATGTCCATGGGGTGCTCCAGGCGGGACATCCACGCGGCCCCATGGCCCGGTCCGTCCCTGACGCTTTCAGGGTAGGTGGAGCGTGTTACCGCTCCGCGACCGAACCACGTCGAAATGGTCACGGTTGGGTCACGGGGTACGGGGAGCGGCGCGATCGTCGTGCCCTGGTCACGAACGTAGTCGACCGCAGTGGTAGGCTTCGCTCCAAACGCCCGGGTGCGGTCAAGGAAACCGAGACACTGACAAGGAGCCAGCCATGGCAAACCAGCGCATGATCATCTACGCCGTTGGCGCGGTGATCGTCATCGTCCTACTCATCATCTTTGCGACGAATTAGGATGAGGACCATCGGGTGAAGCGCCGAGTGCGGGTGCTGGCCGCGACGGTTTTGGCGACCGTGGCCTATTTCACGAGACCGCGTCGCGCCGGCGGGACTCGGCCATCACAGGAGACGAACGACCTGCAGGCTCCAGGGGCCGGATGGATTCGCGGGCGCTGAGACCGTGCCACGCCCTCGGGCCCGGCGGTACCAGCGCCGCGGCGAGGTCGACGTATCAGATCGCACGGCCGGGCACCTCTTCGGGCTCGATGATGCAGCCAGATGGCGTCACCGATCCTTTCGTGACCGCGTCCTGGACGACCCTCCCTGCTCGGACTACAGCTGACAATCGGGTCGGGGAGCTACGAAGTGACCGGACGCGTACCTGAACGCGTCCAAGACTTCCCTTCGGCAAGCGCCTCATGACAGCAACCCACCCTCCATACGCTATGATTAGTCTCGACTAATACCAAAAAAACGAGGGGTGATGTGGGCAATCGGGCGTTGGAAGACTATCTGAAGGCGATCTACAAGCTGGCTCATGAGGGCCATGGAGCGGCGGTGGGCACGGGTGCCGTGGCGCGGGCACTTGGGGTGTCCACGCCGTCGGCGACCAACATGCTCAAGCGCCTCGCCGCTGCCGGACTCATCGAGCATCGAGCCCGACGGGGGGTGACCCTCACCCCGACCGGCGAAAAAGCTGCCCTGGAGGTGGTCCGCCATCACCGCCTGCTCGAGCTCTATCTCACCGAGGCGCTGGGCTATTCCTGGGACACCGTCCATGCCGAAGCCGATCGGCTGGAGCACGCGGTCTCGGAAGAACTGGAGGCGCGGCTCGATGAGGCCCTCGGCTATCCAACGGTCGATCCCCACGGCGACCCGATCCCAGCGGCGGACGGCACGGTTAGGGCAGTCCGGGATCGTCCCTTACCGAGCCTGGCGCCGGGTCAAGCGGGGATCGTGGGGCGGGTGAGCGACGCCGACCCGGAGAAACTACGCTACCTCGCCGATCTCGGACTCGTGCCCGGGGCCGCGGTGACGCTGTTGGACTCGCTCCCCTTCGAGGGACCGCTCCGGGTCCGAGTTGGCGACGCCGAGGGCAGCGAGCACGTGCTAGGGCGGGAGCTCGCCACGGACATCTTCGTACGAAGCGCGGGGGTGGACCGCGATCCGGCCAAGGGAAACCGGTGATGCAAGGCCTCACCCTAGCGCCGCTGCTTCGACGACGATGAACCGTGAAGGACGATCTGCGTCTGGGTCCGGAAGGCGCGGCTGATGGCTAGGCCAGAGGTCGTGCCCGAGCGACGGCGACGGTACGCAGGGGAGGAGGTCGACGGCGCCGGGGACGCGGGAACTTTGGCGACAGCGACGGCCGTCCTCCAAGGAACCAGCCGGAAGGGATTTCTGGCCCGTCTGCTGCCCTTCCTCGGCCCGGCCTTCGTCGCCTGCATCGCCTACGTGGATCCCGGCAACTTCGCGACCAACATCCAGGGAGGCGCCCAGTTCGGCTACCTCCTGGTCTGGGTGATCGTGGCCTCCAACATCATGGCGATGCTGATCCAGGCCCTCTCTGCCAAGTTGGGCATCGCCACCGGGCGCAACTTGCCTGAGTTGATCCGGGACCGCTTCCCCCGTCCGGTCGTCTACGTGCTTTGGGTCTTGGCCGAGGTCGTGGCGATGGCGACCGACCTGGCGGAGTTCCTAGGAGCGGCAGTCGGATTCAATCTGCTGTTCGGGATGCCCCTGCTGACGGCGGGCGTGCTGACCGGAATCACCACGTTCGCAATCCTCGGCTTGCAGCGGTATGGATTTCGCCCGCTTGAGGCGGTGATCGCTGGATTCGTCGGCGTGATCGGGCTCTGCTACCTCGTGGAGACGATCCTCGGCACCCCGGACTTCGGGGCGACAGGGGCCGCGATCGTCCAGCCACGTTTCGCGGGAACGGAGAGCATCCTGCTAGCCTCTGGCATCCTGGGCGCCACTGTCATGCCCCATGTCATCTATCTCCACTCGGCGCTGACCCAAGACCGAATCGTGGCCTGGGACAGCCGCCAGCGGCGGCGACTGTTCCGGTTCGAGTTGGTTGACATCGTGATCGCGATGGGGATTGCCGGGCTGGTCAACGCGGCAATGCTGCTGATGGCTGCGGCCACCTTCTGGGAAGGCAGGCGGGTAATCACCGCGGCCGACGACATCATTCAGGAGGCGTACCGCACCCTGACGCCCGTCCTTGGCGGTTACGCGAGCACGATTTTCGCGATCTCTCTGCTCGCATCCGGGCTATCCTCGTCGTCCGTCGGGACGATGGCGGGTCAGGTGATCATGCAGGGCTTTCTGTCCTGGCAGATCCCGATCTGGCTCCGCCGCGCGATCACGATGGCTCCGGCTCTGGTCATCATCGCGCTCGAAGTCGACCCGACTCGGACCCTGGTGATTAGCCAGGTGGTGCTCTCGTTCGGGATCCCCTTCGCGCTGATCCCATTGGTGATGTTCACGCGCAATCGCAATCTAATGGGCGACTTGGTCAACCACCCAGTCACGTCGGTCGTCGCGGTGGCGGTCGTCTCCCTCATCGTGTCCCTGAACGTGTTCCTGCTCTACCAGACCTTCTTCGGTTGACGGGGCGCCGGACGCCGGACGCCAGATGTACGGCCTCAGGGGTGGAGGACCTGCTGTCGGCTCGGGAGGAAGACGCGAGTGATGGCCACGAAGGACCCGGTGAAGGTGCTCATGATCGAGCACTTGCTCGTGCCGCTAGATGGCTCGCGGCTCGCCGAGGCGACACTGCCGGCGGCCATCTCCCTGGGGGAGCGGCTGCGCGCGCGAGTCACGCTTCTGCATGTGCTGGAACGGCGGGCTCCAACCACGATTCACCGTGAGCGGCACTTGGCGGTCGCGTCTGAGGCCGAGGCGTACCTCAACGGTGTGGCGTCGCGCCTCGCCGACGCAGGCGTCCCCGTTGACATCCACGTCCATCCGAATCCGGAAGGGGATGTAGGGGCCAGTATCGCTGCCCACACCGCCGAACTGGGAGCCGGCCTGATCGTGCTCTGCACCCATGGGGAGGGTGGGATGCGTGGCTGGCTCTCCGGCTCACTTGCCCAGCACGTCGTCCGCCGCGTCAATGCGCCAGTGCTGCTGGGTCGCCCTGACGGGACGAGCAGGGCACCATTCGCTCCGCGTGAGACGCTGGTGGCGCTGGATGGCACTCAGGAGGGGGAAGCAGCGTTGCCAGCAGCCGCGGCGCTGGCTCGGGCGTGGGAGACCCCGCTCCGTCTCATTTGCGTGGTCCCCACCCTTGGGACAGTCGGGGGTGATCGCGGCGCCGTGGCCCGGATGAAGCCGAGCGCGACCAGCGCCGTGCTGGACCTGGAGGAGAGCGCCGCTGCCGCCTACCTGGCCGGCCTCGTCCACCGTGCCGGTGCGACAGGCATCCCGACCGAGATGGAGGTAGTTCGCGGGGACCCAGCGGGGACAGTCGCCGCCCTCGCCGCACGCGCCGACCGAACCCTCCTCGCGGCGGCCACGCATGGGCGTAGTGGGCTGGACGCGCTCTGCTCCGGCAGTGGCGGCGCCAAGGTCGTCGGCCGGGTGACAGGGACGTTGCTGCTTGTGCGGCCGTAGTAGCTGCGTCGATTGCCCGACGATTCGCCACGAAAAACGGCCGGACGCGGCATCTCCCGGTGCCGTAGTGACTCAGGCTTGCTCCGCCTCGACCCGCTGTCGCACTTCGTCCTCCGCCGAAAGGAGGGTGGTCGGGCGGCGGATAGCCCAGTTGAGGGGGCTCCGGGCCCGGCGCAACTCAGCGACGCGGGACGCGAAGGTGTCCGGTCGGTCCTGCGGACGGTAAGCGGCAACGACCGCGCGGAGGTGCTCCTCGCCCTCGCAGCAGGCAGCGAGGAGGGCCAGGGAATCCTCCCCTTCAGAGCGGTCCAGCTCCAGGTTGTAGAGCAGGGGCGGGGCGAGGCGTCGCCAGTCCAGGTGACGGCGGGCGATCCAACCGGAGATCAGGAGTTGCCGGCGGACGGCCGCCTGTTCATGGTGCAGGTTGGCGTAGAGTGCGCGGTATCCACCGTTGCCCTCCCCAGCGACGTTGAGGGCGAGCCGTAACGGGAGCGCATCTGACCACCAGAAGCGCTCCCGGTCTGCCGCAACGTCCGTGACGCCGCCGAGCCGTGTCAGCGCCGAGGGCGGAAACCGGCCGGAGGCGTTGGCGCAGACGTAGAGGCAGCAGCGAGCGAGCAACTCCTGCTCGGACGTGAAGTCGATCCGGCGCCCGCGGGCCAGCCTCCCGAAATCGGCCAACATTGAGGTGCCGAGGGCGGCCGTCAAGCGGACCAGTAATACTGGCGCTGCTTCGGAGACGACCGCCGGTGGCGGGCCCGCGAGGCGATCCAGTCCGCGCCTGACCAGCGTGGCAGGGCTCTGGCGGTCGAAGAGCAGCCCGTCGACCGGTCGCAGGGCGGGCACCCGCTCCTCCTTCATCTCCTCGCTCACGCCGGCACCACGTCCCGCGTCAGTCCGCGATGAATCGAGACGAGTTCGTCCATCCGGTCGCGCGCGTTGTCGATCTCCTCGCGAAGGTTCAACTCCAGTGCTTCCACCACCCCTTCGCCGGCGTCTTGGCGCCGCCAGAGGCGAAAGGTGTCGGTCTGCCGGACGGCAGCCAGTTCATCGACGAGGTAGGCAAGGACGCGGCCCAGGCGCGTCACCTCACGTGTTGCCCAGGCGAGTTTATCGGCGATCGGGCGAGCATCGAACGCCGGGTCTTCGGCAGCGGCTTCCTGCTCGATGGTCCGCAGCGCGGCGATGTCGCGGCGGTTGAACGCCGCGTTGACCCGGCGCATCACGTCCTCGCGCCGGCGGCGCTCCTCGTCGGTGCGGGCGAGATCGGGGTGATAGCGTTTGGCGAGTTCCCGATAGAGCGCGCGCAGATCCTCCGCAGTCGGCTCATCAAGGTCTAGGAAGCCCGCCTCCTCTTGGTAAGCGCGTTCGTGGCGGCGAGCCTCTTCCTCCGCAGAACGCACCTCTTCGTGGCGGCCGCGGAACTCGACTCGGATCTCCTCTTCGATCCTCGTCGGATCGGCACGCGGGTCTGCCCGGAGACGCAAGATCCGGCG
The DNA here is from genome assembly GCA_030446955.1 of Thermomicrobiales bacterium. GTDB lineage: Bacteria > Chloroflexota > Chloroflexia > Thermomicrobiales > UBA6265 > LC2-1. Next base: position 5,411 of record JAUJMG010000044.1, on the reverse strand, counting down.
CTCGTACTCAGCAATGGCGAGCCGGAGCCGGTCCAGCTTGACGAAGAGCGCGCCGACGCGAGCGTGGTACTCCGCCTCGAACCGGCCCATGGCCAGCCGAAGTCCCTCCAGTTCAAGCTGGAGCTCCACGACGCGGCGCCGCAGGTCCTCGATCTCAACCAAATGGCGCTCGTACGCCCGCTCATCGGCGCCGACCACCCGAACCAACGCACCCGACACCGTACCTACTCGCCCCACCTGTTCCATCGCCCGCAAGATCGCGGCAGAAAGACCCATGCTAATGATAGTCGCGGACCCGAATCGGGGGAGCCGAGGAGCGTGACTTATGCGGGCTCTACCCCAATCTGCACCGCCGACTCCATAGCGGGCACCTCATAAAGGCCACGCAGGGGAGACCAGTAGACCCAGATGACCGCGGCCAGCATGCCGAGCACGCCGATCACGAGAGCGGAGGGCGGCCCGAAGAAGCTGCCCAGCGCCCCACCGAGCAATGCCCCTACAGGCTGGAAGCCCCAGACCAAGACCCGGTAGGTGGCGTTGATGCGGCCCTGGAGCCGGTCCGGCGTCACCGCCTGGCGGAGGCTGAGGGAGTTGACGTCGGAGAGGACGAGCATGAGCCATTGGAAGAACTCTGCCGCGACGACGAGCGGCAACGCGACCGCCGGGACCAGGACCGCGACCGGGATCACCATCCCGCCCAACCCAACCAGCACACGACCCCAGATGATCGTCGGGCCGACGCCGAATCGGCGCGCCGCCGGCCCGGCGGCCATGGCGCCGAGGAGGGCGCCGAAGCCACCGAGCGCGAAGACGGCGCCGATCGCGCCGGGACCGAGGCCGAGGTGGTCCGTCATGTAGAGCACGTAGACGGCGAGGAAGGCGTACCCGAAAAGGGTTGTGGTCGCCCCACAGCCGGTGAGGGCGCGCAAGATGGGATCACGGAGCACCATGCCCAGTCCCTCGGCGATCTCAGCCCGCACGCGCCGCCCGCTTGCACTTGCCACCGGAGCCGGTTCCGTCGCCCGGATCTGCCGGAGGAAGAAGGCGGAGAGCAGAAACGAGAGCCCGTCGAGCAGGATTGCGAAGGGCGCAGAAACCAAACTGACGAGGCCGCCGGCGACGCCGGGGCCGGCAAACTGGGCAACCGATGCGCTCGCCCCGAGCTTGCTGTTGCCTTCCAGGAGCTGGTCCCGGCGGACGAGCGCCGGCAGGAAAGCGAGGTAGGCCACGTCGAAAAAGACGGTCAGGCAGCCGACAAGAAAGGCGACGGCGTAGAGCAGTTCGATGCTGAGCGCGTCCAGCGCCCAGGCCGCGGGCACGGCAAGGAGCAAGAAGGCCCGCGCCAGATCTGCCGCAACCAGCACCGGCCGCCGGCGGCGGCGGTCGACCCAGGCGCCGGCGAACAGGCCGATCAGGAGCCAGGGCAGCGTTCCGGCCGCGGTGAGGAAACCCATCTGGGCGGCTGATGCGTCCAGGGTTAGCGCGGCCGTGAGCGGCAGTGCCAGAAGCGTGACCTGGGACCCGAACTGGGAAACGGTATCCGCCGCCCAGAGCCGCATGAAGTCTGGATGACGCCAGAGCCCGGAGGGCGGCCAGGGCAGGCGCGTGCCCCAACCGCGGGAGCGGCGGGTGGCCTGCGGGTGCTCGTCGTCAACGGGAGGGGAACCTTCGATTTGACCCGAGCCGGCGATTACCGAGCCGGGCGATGCTTTCGTGGACACGACCGTCAAACCCCCGATTATTCGGGGGGTGGTCGCTTCTCTGGCGCCACCCCCGCTGTCCTCTGCGCCAACATCTCAGGACAGCGGTTGTCAGATCGCCCAGTTCATCCGATCGCCGGACCGCCCTGGTGGGGACCCGGCCGGGTTCACGCACCGCATCGCGTTCCTCGAAATGGGAATCTGCCAGGAGGACAGCATAGCAGGGCAGATGGACAACTGGAAGATACCTATCCGATGATCTCACAGGCGCTTCGATGCTAGCTCTGACTCGCTCCTGCAGCCGGCGCATCCGCGCTTGCTCCCTCCGTTGACGAGGCCCGTGTCTCACGCGCATCATGGAGAGGTTTCCAGCGCTCGCCGTGCTCCCCCCAGTTAACGGGTGCCGTCATGCCCACTCTCGGGATCGACCGTCTCGCGCCCCAGGAGCTGCCGCGTCACCGCACGCCGCTCGTGGGTCGAGAGCGCGAGGCAGCGGCAGCAAGGGCGTTGCTGCTCGAACCGAATGTTGCCCTCCTAACGCTGACCGGACCGGGCGGCGTCGGCAAGACGCGGCTGGCGCTGCGGGTGGCTGGTGATCTCGCCGGGGACGATGCGGATGCGCCAACGGCCTTCCCCGACGGGGTCTGCTTCGTCGATCTTGGTGCGGTCGCCGATCCGGCGCTCGTGCTGCCAGCGATCGCTCAGGCTCACGGGGTGCGCGAGACGGGGGGTCGCCCGATCTTGGCGGCGCTCACGGCGACGTTGCGACCACTACGCCTGCTCCTCGTGCTGGACAACGTCGAGCAGGTGGCGGCAGCGGCGCCCGCGATTGAGGATCTGCTCAGCGCCTGCCCGGGGGTCAAAGCCCTGGCGACGAGCCGGGCGGTCCTGCGGCTCTCCTTAGAGCAGGAGATGGCGGTCCCGCCGCTGGCGCTGCCGCCAGTGGCCCCTGATCACCCTCCCCCGGACCCCGCGGATCTCGCGCAGTACGACGCGGTTGTGCTCTTCGTGCAGCGGGCGCGGGCGGTCGATCCCGGCTTCGTCCTCACGGCGGACGTGGCGCCAGCTGTGGCCGCCATCTGCGCACGCTTGGACGGGCTGCCACTCGCAATCGAACTCGCCGCAGCCCGAATCCGGCTCTTCCCTCCGCAGGCGATGCTCACGCGGCTGGAGCACCGCCTGCCGCTGCTAACCAGTGGTCCGCGGAATCTCCCCGCCCGGCAGCAAACTCTCCGGGCAGCGATCGCCTGGGGTCACGATCTGCTCACCCCGACCGAGCAGGCCCTCTTCCGCCGCCTCGCAGTGTTCGCCGGCAGCTTCACACTCCCTGCGGCCGAGTTCGTAGGGCGAGGAGTCGAGCAGTCGGGCAATCCAGATGGGGAGGACAGTCCCACCTCCTCGACTCCTCGATTCCTCGACTCCTCGACATCGGTTCTCGATGGCGTGTCGCTCCTGGCGGAAAAGAGCTTGCTCGGCCGGGCGGAAGGCCCGCCCGAGGAGTCCCGGTTCGGGATGCTGGAGACGATCCGGGAGTTCGGGCTGGAGCGCCTGGCGGCGAGCGGTGAGGAGGGGGAGGTCCGGCAACGGCATGCCGCGTTCTTTCTGGACCTGGCAGAGCGGGCAAGCGCGGCCCTCATTGGCCCGGAGCAGGGGCGATGGCTAGATCGCCTGGAAGCGGAGCACGACAACGTGCGAGCGGCGCTCTCCTGGGCCATCAGCCGGGCGGAGCGCGAAGAGACCGCCCTCCGGCTCGCCGCCGCCATGCGGCAATTCTGGCTGGTGCGCGGCTATCTCTCCGAGGGTCGTGGCTGGCTGGAGCGCGCGCTGAGTCACTCGGGCGCACCGTCCCCGTTGCTCCGGGCGAAGGCGCTCATGGCTGCCGGCGCGCTCGCCGAGCTCCAGGGGGATTCGCGAGCAATGACCTTTCTCGAAGAGGCGCTGGCCCTCTTCCGCACCGCTGGGGACGATGCAGGGGCTGCGAACGCGCTGACAATACTGGGTGGCATCGCCTTGACCAACGGGGACGCGGTCTCGGCCAGTGACCACATGGAGGCAGCCGCGGCCCTGATCCGACGATCGGGGGAGCCGGGCAAAGCGGCTGCCGCACTCCACAACCTTGGCTTGGTCGCGATGAGGCAGGGTGACGACCTTCGAGCCGAGCCGTTACTGACAGAGAGCCTGAGCGGGTTCCGAGAATCGGGCAATGCCTGGGCGGTGGCCGTGGCCCTCGTCAACCTTGCCGATCTCCGGCAACGTCGAGGCGACACGGCGGCGGGGGCAGAACTTCTTGGAGAGGCGCTCGACATCCAGCTCCGGCAGCGCAGCGCCTGGGGGGGCGCCGCCTGTCTCTTTGTGCTCGCCGGACTGGCCGAGAATCGAGTCGAGCCGGTGGCGGTCGCCCGCCTCCTCAGCGCGGCCGAGGCGTTGCTGGACGGGGCCGGCATCCCGCTCGACGCGGATGAGCGAGCGAAGCACGACCGGGCGGTGGCGGCGCTGCGGGAACGACTAGGGGAGGAGGGGCTGGCCGCCGCACTCGCCGCCGGGCGCGCCCTATCGCTGGGCGGCGCGGTGGCCGAGGGCCAGGCGGTGGCGGCGGCGATCCGAGCGGGGATGCCTCCCGGCGGATTCCCACCGGAAGGACGGAACCATGACGGCCCGAACGCGGGGCTCACGCTCCGGGAGCGGGAGGTGCTCGCGCTGCTGGTGAAGGGACTGACCAACCGGGAGATCGCGGAGGCGCTGTTCGTCAGCCCGCGCACGGCCACAACCCACGTCACCAACATTCTGGCAAAGCTCGGCGTCCAGACGCGGACCGAGGCGGCGGCGCTCGCCGTTCGCCACGGCCTTATTTAAGCGCATCACCCGGGACGCAAGCGCCCGTTTCACAGCCTTGCCTCCGGCGCCAGGTGGCAGGAGGCCGAGCGGGACTCCCGGCGCGCACTGTGCTTCGGCCGCATGACGCGGGGACCGTTGGGTCGGGCATCGGGGCCACTCGCTTGCGGCCGGCACTGGGGTGAGGCACGAAAGGGGGCAGGAGATCCACTGGCGCCGCGCCGCGACGGTGCCTTGACAAGCCCGAGTGACCGGCGATACAAGACGGCGCGGCTTAAGGCGCCGGTCGGTCCAGCGGACGTGTGGGGTTTGGGGCCCGCGCGCAACCCCATCGGCGTCAACACTTGGGTCTGGGTGTCGCCCTCGACCGATGCCCGGCTGGCCGCGCTCGCGCCCCGGATCCGGGAGTGGGGCTTCGACATCGTCGAGTTGCCGGTGGAGAACCCGGGCGACTGGGACCCGGACCGGACGGCGGATCTCCTCGCCGGGCTCGGGCTCGGGGCCACCGTCTGCGCCGTGATGCCGCTCGGACGGGACCTCGTCGTGGACGACCCTGCGGTCGTGGCGTCGACGCAGGCGTACCTGCGGTTCTGCGTCGACGCGGCCGCGACCGTGGGCAGCCCGGTGGTGGGCGGGTCCGTCTACTCGGCCGTCGGACGGACGTGGCTAATGTCTTCCAGCGAGCGGCCGCCTCGTGGAAGCGCTGCGGCCGCTCGCGGACTACGCCGCCGGGCGCGGGGTGCGCCTCGCGCTGGAGCCGCTCAACCGGTTCGAAACCAGCTTCGTCAACACGGTTGAGCAGGCGCGGGAGATCGTTGACCTCCTCGACTCTCCCGGCTGCGGCATCCTGCTCGACACGTTCCACATGAACATCGAGGA
>JAUJMG010000310.1:4005-5249 GCA_030446955.1 Thermomicrobiales bacterium | reverse complement strand
GCCTCTTCGGCTGGGACATCGCGGAGGAGTTGATCCCGGGGCTGCGCTTCACCGGCTGGCAGACCGGCTTTCCCGATATGGTGATGCGGCCGGACCTGCGGACCTTCGCAATCGTGCCCTGGGAGGAGCGGGCGGTCTCCGTCGTCTGCGACTTCGAGACGGAGTCCGGCGAGCCGGCATTCATCGCCCCGCGGACAGTGCTGCGGCGGGTGGTCGAGCGGGCGCGGGCGATGGGCTTCGCGCCGATGACCGCCTCGGAACTGGAGTTCCGCATTTTCCGGGAGACGCCGCAAACGATCCGCGCGAAGCGGTACGAGGATCTCACCCCGCTCAGCCCCGGCATGAGCTGCTACTCCGTCTACCGCGCCAGCGGGGACGAATTCGTCCTCTCCGACATCCGCCGCCTGATGGACGGCTACGGCGTGACGATCGAGGGGTACAACCGCGAGCACGGCCAGGGGATGTACGAGGTCAACCTGCGGTACGCCGCCGCCATGACCGCCGCCGACCAGACGATGCTCTACAAGAACGGCGTCAAGGAGATCTGCGCCGGCCACGGGCTGATGGCCAGCTTCATGGCCAAATGGGACCACCGCGAGGACGGCACCAGCGGCCATTTCCACACCAGCCTCTGGGACCTGGCCGGAGAGACCAACCGCTTCGCCGACGCAGACGCCCCCCACGGCATGTCCGCGACGATGCGCCACTTCCTCGGCGGGGTGCTGGCGACCCTGCCGGACTTCCTGCTGCTGCTGGCCCCGGTCGTCAACTCCTACAAGCGCTTCGTCGCCGGCACCTGGGCCCCGACGACCCGCACCTGGGGGATCGAGAACCGGACCGCCTCCATCCGCGTCGTGCCCGGCCACGATCCCCGGTCGACCCGCATCGAGCACCGCGTGCCGGGGTCGGACGCCAACCCGTACCTGGTCGCCGCGGCGGTGCTGGCCGGCGGCCTGCACGGCATCGAGCGCCGGATCGAACCGGGCGACCCGATCACCGGCAACGCCTACGACCTCCCGATCGCCCCCGCGGATCGCCTGCCGCGCTTCCTGGAGGAGGCGATCGACCGCTTCCTTGCGAGTCCCCTCTCCCGCGAGTACCTGGGCGAGGAGTTCGTCCACGACTACGCCGTCACCCGCGCCTGGGAAGCCGCCGAGGCCCGCCGGATCGTCTCCGCCTGGGAACGGGAGCGCTACTTCGAGATGATTTAACGCGATCGGCGATCTTTGGCGGCAGGCGCGGTG
>JAUJMG010000310.1:0-3905 GCA_030446955.1 Thermomicrobiales bacterium | reverse complement strand
GCCGTCCAGTACGGGCGCCAGAAGATCCGCGCCAACGCGATCTGTCCCGGCCCGGTGATGACGCCGATGCTGGAAACACTCTTCCCCAGCGAGGAGGAGAAGAACAAGCGCCTCAACCGGATCCCGCTCGCCCGCTTCGGGCGGGCGGAGGATGTGGTCTGGGCCGGCATCTTCCTCGCCTCCGACGAGTCCTCCTGGATGACCGGCACCACCTTCGTCGTCGACGGTGGCATCACCGTGAACTACTTTTGAGACGGGTGCCGCCAGGTCCGGCCGATGACGTGGTCCTAGCGCCCTCCCATCGTCACGATCCCCCTTGCCCTCGCGCAGGGAGAGGGGCAGGGGGTGAGGGTTCTCGGTTGGCGACCGGCCAGCATTTAACCAGAGACGGTATGAGACAAAGGAGCCAAGAGGCACTCAGCCTCGACCGATGAACCCAGACCGATGGTGGACCCGGCGCCCCGCAACGCCCCTTGCACGTACACCCGGATCTCGGTGTATGATGCGCTTGACTTCTTGTCGGCAGGACCACCCAAGACAGGAACCTTTACCGTCCCCGCCGGCCGCAGGTCCGGGGCATCCGACCCGGTCCTCCCCGCCACCGAATCGAGGACAGATCCGTGGCCTCAGTCCGATCTCTGACTCGCGGTTGGTCGTCGGCCCCGGTTCTCTTGGGGGGCATGCGAGCCGCTTCCCCCCGGCCCCTCAGGGTATTTGCGCCGGGTCGTTCCCGAGTCGTGGCACGGCTCGTCCGGCTGGCGCCTCGCGCCGCCTTTGTCGCTGCCACGCTCGTTCTGCTTCTCGTCGGCGGGCTCGTGGCGTTCCGTAATGCCTATGGGGACCGCGTGTACCCAGGTGTGGCGGTGGGCGATGTCCCGGTCGGCGGGCTTGACCGCGATGTCGCGCGGGCGCTCGTGGCAGAGCGGGCGGCGGTTCTCGGGAACCAGACGGTCTCCTTCACCCACGGCGATCGAACCTGGACGGCGGACCTCGCCGATCTCGGGGTGTCTGTCAATGTCGAGGCGTCGCTCGATGCCGCCCATCGGCTGGGTCGCGAGGGCACCGCGTTCGACCGGTTGCACTCCACCTTTGACCTGGCCCGGTCGGACCGAACGGTCCCGCTGAGCGTCCGGCTCGATCTCCAGACCCTCGGCCGATGGCTCGATACGGTCGACGCCGAGTTTGGGCCGGTGCCGCGCGACGCGGCCCTCGTCGTGAAGGGCAGAGCCGTCAGTGTGGAGCCGGAGGTCGAAGGTGCCGTCGTGGATCGGGAGGCGATCCGCCAGCGGGTGATCGCCGCGGTCCAGCACTTCGGCGCTGCCGTCGAGCCCTTGCCGATTGTCGTGAAGCCCCCAACCGTGCGGGTCGCAGACCTGGAGGATGCCAGAACCCGGATTGAGGCAGCCCTCGCGCGCCCGGTCGAGGTTGTTCACCAAGACCAGCGGTGGCAGCTTGCTTCTGAGGATCTTGGCCGCTTCGTGCGACAGAGCGTCGATCCGGCGAAGCCTGGCGCTGATGCCGTGACCGTCGGCCTGGATCAGAAGGCGCTTGCGGGCTGGCTCGCCGAGCGCTTCACCGCCGAAATCGACCGTGACCCGGTTGACGCCGAGATCGGCTGGAACGAAGGGCCCGTCGTGGTCACGCCGGCTGAGGACGGCTTGAAGATCGAGGCCGAGGCGTTCGCGCGGGACCTTGAGGTCGCGTTTTTCGCCGGTGAGCGACCCGTCCTGGTGCCGATCCCGGTCACGGTGACCAAGCCGGCCGTCGACGGCAAGAACCTGGATGCGCTCGGGATCACTACCCTGCTCGCCCGCGGCGATTCGAACTACGATGGCGGGACCCCGGAGCGGGACATCAACGTCGAGGTGGGAGCGGTGCTGCTCAATAACACCCTCGTCCCGCCGCACAGCGAGTTCTCCTTCAACCACGCCATCGGCGAGATCACCGTCGACAATGGCTTCGTCGAGAGTTCGGTCGTCGAGGGCGAGCGGGTCGGCCGCGACATCGGCGGCGGCATCTGCCAGGTTTCGACCACGGTCTTCCGCGCCGCCCTGCTCGCCGGGCTGCCGATCACGGAGTGGTGGCCCCACAACTACCGGATCCTCTCCTACGAGTACGACGGTTGGGGGGCTGGCTACGACGCCTCAATCCTCCAGCCCGAGGGCGATCCCTTCGGCGGCAGCGACTTCCGGTTCGAGAACCCGTCCGATTCCTGGCTGCTCGTCGAGTCCTGGACCGACGGCACCCACGTCATCGTCAACATCTACGGCCCGGACCTGGGCTACGACGTCCAGTTCTCCGATACCGTCTTCGGCGGGCCGTACCCGCACGGCCAGGCAGACATCGAGGTGGTCAACCCGGGGCTCCCGGCAGGCACGGTCACCCAGACCGAATGGCCGCTGGACAGTTCGGAAGCGACTTTCGTCCGGGACGTCTACGGCCCCGACGGCAAGTTGCTCTACTCCCGCGAGTTCCACACCTCCTTCCGGGGCCGCGGCAACGTCTTCCAGGTCAGCCCGGACATGGCCGGCCAGTCGCCCGCCGCAGGCTAGACGTCAGCAGGCAGACGGCAGACGGCAGAACGTTGGTAGGGGCGACGCACGCGTCGCCCCGTTCGCCGTCGCGCCGCGCTGGCGTGTCTCGCTGCGACGGATCTACTCCGCCGCGTCTGCAAGCACACGGTGGGCGACCGGGCACTCGTAGCAGCGGCGGGGGGTGCAGAAGCCCGCGTCGAGGTGGATCAGGCCTTGCTGGCCTCGTTCGCCGAGAGGGCCGAGTCGGGCTTCCCCCGCTACCTGACGGGTCGTACGGCGGGTGACTTCGTTGGCACCGGCCGCGGGCAGGGTCTCCCAGGCGGCGGAGGCCGCTTCCGTGAGGCGTGTGTCGCCAGTGTGCTCCGCGAAGGCCAGCGCAAATGGGAGCAGGGCGTTTGCGACCAGCGCGGCGGCGCGGTCGGGACCGAGCGTTGGGTGGTCGGCAACGGCCGTGAGGTCGCGCACGGCGCCGACGAGATCCCTCGCCTCCCGCACTGGCGCCAGCAGCGCCGCGACCAATCCGGCCCGGGCCCCGGCGAGGAGTGCCGCTCCCGCCCCGAGACGCGCTGCCGGATGGTTGGCGGGCCGGACGCGGGCGCGGGTCCAGGCGCTCGGGGCCAGGGTCCGTTCGTGCCACGGACCGCCGTGTCGCTCCCAGCACGCTTCCGCCGCCGCGACCTCAGCGGGAGTCAATCGAGCGAACGCGGCGTCTGCCGGAGCCAGGGGCAGGAACCCGGCCGCCCCGAAGAGTAGACCTCGCGATAGCGCGAGCCGCTGCTTCGCTGCCACCGTGGCGAGCGCCGCCTCCACCGCAGCCAGGGGAAGCAGCGCCGCCAGCGCCCGCATCGGCTCCCGGTTGGCGCTGAAGCCGAGGCCGTCCCACAACTCGGCGTAGAGCACCTCGCCCGGTGGCAGGTCTGTCAGCCGTGCCTCCAGGCGGGCGGCCTTCTGGGCGAGCCGGACATCACCCAGATGCCAGAGGATAGCCCGCAGCGCCTTCGGCTCCCGCCTAGCCAGGCCCGGAGCGCACGCCTCGCCGCCGAAGCGGCTCCAATCCGCCGCAGCCGGATCGAACGTGAGCGGTTCGGTCAGGTAAGGCGCGAGGGCAAGAACGGGCACCAAGGCGCCGTCGCTGCGCCGGGTCTCGATGCCGTCGTGCTCTAGGACTACATGGAGGATGACATTCATGTAAGCTAATGGGATCCAGCCTCGACGGTCTGACGAAGGCGCTGGCGGACGTACTGGCACCGAGGGCGGCATGAGCCGTGTCTGTCGGGGACGTATCAGCCGACCATGCGGTCGTGTCAATGCTGAGATGGCGGAAGCGACGGGGATCGGTTGCGCGAGATAGACGCCGTGTCGCCGCCCCTG
>JAUJMG010000309.1 GCA_030446955.1 Thermomicrobiales bacterium | reverse complement strand
TCTTCCTGCTAGCCGGGATGCGGCACGCTCCCTTGGCCCGGCCACGGCGTTCGCTCCAGCACCACGGCCTCGTCTGGGTACCAACGCGCTCGTAAGGTACCGACCAAGTAGAGTGACCCTGTCACCAGCACCGCCCCACTGTCGAGCCGGGCCCGCTCCAGGGCGTGCGCCAAGGCGGCCGTCGGCTCCGACTCCACCGTCAGACGTCCCCTGAAACCAACAGCGCGGGCGGTTTGAGCGAGCGCCGCGGCGGTCGCGCCCCGTTTCGCGAGGACGCTCGCGGATGTCGTGACAATCTCCGTGGCCTGGTCACCCAGGGCTCGAACCATCTCCTCGTGCCGCTTCGCCTCTAGGGCGCCCAACACGACCACCAGGCGACGGGCCAACCCTGCTGCCACCAGGCCCGGCAAGTTCTCGGCCAGCGCCGCCACCTTGTCAGGGTTGTGTGCCCCGTCCAGCACAACCGGCACAACATCCGGCACCCGCTCGAAGCGGCCGGGCAGTCGTGCCGAAGCAAGCCCCATTCGGATTGCCTCCTCAGTGACCGGAAACCCCCGTGACGCAAGTTCCCGCACGGTTGCCACGGCGATCGCCGCGTTCGTCGCCTGGAACCGCCCTGGTGGAGCCGGCAGCGGAGACGCCGCGACCCGCCCGCCAGATGAGTCCACCCGCAACTCGCGCCAGGTCGTCCCTCCAGGACTCGCCTCGACCACCTCGAACGATTCACCCTCAACCACACGCACCAGTGGCGTGCCGACTCGCGCCGCCTCATCGAGGATGACCGCCAAGGCCACGGGGTCGGTTACGGCTGTCACCGCAGACGCGCCCGCCTTGATGATTCCCGCCTTATGCCAGGCGATCTCCGGGATCGTCTCCCCGAGCGTCACGGTATGGTCGAGGCCGACAGAGGTCACCACGGCCGCCACGGGCTGAACCGCGTTGGTCAGGTCGAAGCGACCCCCAGCGCCAACTTCGATGACGGCCAGGTCTACCTGCTCCCGCCGGAAGTAGGTCGCCAGCAACGCCACCCAGATCTCGCCGTAGGTCAGCCGATCCTCCTCCGGATGGGCCCGTCGCCACGCATCGTGGCCCTCTAGTACCTCGTCGACGAGATCGGCGAAGACCTGCGGATCGATCAGCCGGCCGCCGACCTGAAGCTTCTCCGTCGCAACCTGAAGGTAGGGAGAGGTGTGCAGGCCGACTTTGTAGCCCCCCGCCGACAGGATGGCCGCAATGGCGACAGACGTGGACCCTTTGCCCGAGGTGCCCCCGACATGGACGATCGGATAGGCAGCCTGTGGGTCGCCCAGCCAGGCCAGGAACCGGCGTACGCGTCGAAGCCGCCTCTCCGCCCGGGCCCGAATCTCGGCCGGGGTCTTGCCTTCCGGCGTATTGGATCGCTCGATCAGCGCGTCCGTCCGGGCCACCGCCGATCGGTAGCGGGCCAGCGCCGCGTCACCGGGTCCCGGCTCTCGCCTCGCGTCCCAGATTGGCGGGGTGAGCCCTGGCATGGCCTGACATGTCCTTGGTGAAGCCCACACGAGGAATCAAGGAGATTGTACGCCCACCTCCGGGCCGCTCCCGGCTGAGTGAGGAGGTGTCGCTCGAATCCCCCGCTGATGGCGCCATCCTGTCCCACACATCTCCCAGCAATCCCGCCATCTCCGGCTATAGTACGGGCTGCTTCGCGAATCGACCCGCCGGCCAGCCTCCCCGCTGCCGGTGCCGTCCACGGACCAGTCGCCGGCGCTTGCCGCGGTCCGCCACGCCTCTCGGAGAGGAGTTCAGCATGGATGCACGCGAGACGACCCACGGTGCGACTACCCCTGATGGGAAGCGGCTAGTGACCCTGATCCCCGGCGACGGCGTAGGCCCGGAGGTGGTCGACGCCGCGCGGCGGATCGTTGAGGCAACGGGAGCGCCTGTCGCCTGGGATGAGCAGCAAGCTGGCGGCGAGGTCTTCAAGCAGGGTCTGCCTTCCGGCGTGCCGCAGGCGACCATCGACTCGATCCACAAGACCCGGGTCGTGCTGAAGGGGCCGCTCGCCACGCCGGTCGGTTTCGGTGAGAAGAGCGCCAACGTCACGCTGCGCAAGCTCTTCGAGACGTACGCGAACATCCGCCCCGTGCGCGAGATGCCCGGCGTGCCCACCCCGTACAGTGGGCGCGGCATCGACCTGGTGGTGGTGCGGGAGAACGTCGAGGATCTCTACGCCGGCATCGAGCACATGCAGACCCCCGGCGTAGCCCAGTGTCTCAAGCTGATCTCCCGCAAGGGGTGCGAGAAGATCGTCCGCCTCGCCTTCGAGTTCGCCCGCTCCGAGGGCCGCAAGACGGTCCACTGTGCGACCAAGTCCAACATCATGAAGCTGACCGAGGGCACGATGAAGCGGACCTTCGAGGCCATCGCGCCGGAGTACCCGGATATCGAGGCGCACCACATCATCGTCGACAACGCCGCCCACCAGCTTGTGAAGCGTCCCGAGCAGTTCGACGTCATTGTCACCACCAACATGAATGGCGACATTCTCAGCGATCTCACCTCCGCCCTGGTCGGCGGCCTCGGCTTCGCCCCCTCCGCCAACATCGGTGACGACATCGCGATCTTCGAGGCCGTCCACGGGTCGGCCCCCAAGTACGCCGGCAAGGATGTCATCAACCCCACTGCGGTCATCCTCACCGCAGCGATGATGCTGCGCCACATTGGCCTCTTCGATGAGGCTGCGGCGATGGAGCAGGCAACGGTCGTCACCTGGGAGGAGGGCGACGCGCGCACCCGCGACGTGGTCGGTGATGCCGGTGCCGCCACGACCACCGCCTTCGCCGACGCCGTGATCGCCAACCTCGGCCGCTCCTCCGACCGCTACCCGGCGCGGCCTCGAACCCCGCTCCAGATGCCCCGGCTCAACCTGCCGCCAGACCTCGTCACGCCGGAGACCCGCCGCGTCGTCGGGCTGGATGTCTTCGTCGAGTCGGCTCTCAGCCCCGACGAGTTGGGCCCGAGCATCGAGCGGGCGGTCGACGGCTCGTCTGTGGCCCTGAAGATGATCTCCAGCCGCGGCACCCGGGTCTACCCCTCCGCGGGCGCCGTGACCGACACCGTCGATGCCTTCTCCTGCCGCCTGATGCATCTCGATAGCGGCACCGACTTGAAAGACGAGCAGATCGTCGATGTCCTCGCCCGCATCGGCAGCGGGCACCGGTGGGCGCACGTCGAGAAGCTCCAGGAGTTCGATGGCGTCCCTGGCTTCACCAAGGCCCAAGGGGAGGACTAGAAGCCCACCCGCTGTTCAGCAACAATCAGGAGCGGACGACAGTGGTCGAGCCTGGTGCGGGCAAGGCTCGCTGTGCGGCACCAGACCACCGTCGTCCGCTCCGCTGAGGTGGTTGAAGTCTCTACCGGTTCGTATCACGTGCTCGTCTCCCATTACCGAACGCGATCCTGCGCGCAAACGACTGCCGTGGTCCCACGCGCAATCTCTTCTCACGTCATCTCGCTGCAGGTGATCGTTTCGAGTAGCGGACAACTGACGGCGCCGGGGTGTGACAGATGAGGCCGGAGCGGGATCACCAAGCCTCGGTCTCGGGGATCCAGAGGTAGGATCGGTGCCGATGTCGACCCCGTCCGGCTCCGGCCGTGAGGCAGCGCTGGAGTCGTCCACGGAACCTATGGTCGCGCTCCAGACCGAGGTGGCAATCCTTCGGGACGAGGTCGCGGCGCTTCGGGCTGAGGTGGCCGAGCTGCGGCGCGACAAAGCCGCCCGGCCCGGATTGAACGGCTCCCCCACCCAACTGCCAGGTTCGTCACGCTACCCGAAGAAGGATGTTGGCAAGCGGTCATCCACGGCGACTCGGTGGCTTGGATCGGCTACCCGCACCAGAGCCAGGATTGCCGCCTCCCTGCCAAGAATCGACTCAGCGCGCTTGCCGCACCTACACCACGTCGCGCTGCTCTTTGTCATTCTCGGCCAGTGGATCATCAGCAGCCGCCAGGACCTGTTTCCCCTGTCCCCGACCCTCGCCGACGACCTCAAACCGGTCTGGCCGGACCCGGCTCCGGTTGTCGCCGGTGTCGCCCTTTTTCTGCTCGCGATGCCGCTCTATGGATACGCCGCCGCGCGCCTGTCTCGCGGGACACCGTGGCCACGAACACCTCTGTCAGCCAGAGAGTGGCGATCTCCGGATGGGACAACGCTTGCCCTCGGCGGTGCCGGCCTGCTGGTGATGGTCTGGGTCAACCTGCGCCTGGCCACGACCACGTACCAGCCGTCCTACCCGCGCTGGTACGCGCTGTCGCTCGCCCTTCTCCTGGCGTCCCTTGTTTGGCACGAGCGGGATCGCTTCAAGACTCACGCCAGCTTGGGCCGCCGCGCCACGCTCCGGCTGGGCCCTGAGTTCGGCGCCGTCATCGTCATGCTCGCAGTCTTCGTCTACCTCAACACGTTCGACCTGACCCATTGGCGTTATGCCGCCATCGGCGATGAAGGCGCCTTCTACCACGACGCCAAGCTGATGGCCGAAGGGCAAGATGTCCGCAATCTCTTTACCCAGCACGGCGTCTACGGCAAGTTCCCGGTGCTGAGCACCTACTTCGTCGGTCAACTGATGCGCGTCTTCGGTACCGACGGTGTCGGCTGGAAAACGGCCACGCTCGTTCCCGTCGTGATCGCACTCGCGCTTGGGTACGGCCTCGCCCGATCGCTCTACGGCCGACGCACCGCCCTGCTCTTCCTGGGCTTCTCGGTCACGGCTCACTACCTCCTCGCCTTCGCCCACACCGGCTACAACAATCTCGACCCGCTCCTTGCCTTGCTCGGTGCCCTACTCTGCCTGGTCCTCGGGTTGCGGCACACCTCGCTGCTGTTCCTCGTGTTGAGTGGGGCGCTGGCAGGACTCGGCTGGTACACGTTCTATTCGTCGCGCACGGTGATCGCTATCCTCGGGGTTGCCATCCTCCTGACTGTTCGGCCGCGAGGTTGGGTTCCAGCCGGCTTGGCCGTCACCGCCGGCTTCGCGATGCTCGTCGTGCCCTTCTTCGTCGTGAACAAGAGCGACGTCATTCGGCAGATGCTGATCGAGAGTGGTGCGGGCAATAACATAGAGGCCGTAGCGAACGAACGCCTCTTGCTTCTCTGGAACGCCGGGCGATCGTTGCTGGCGTTCAACTACAACACCAAGAACTACCTTTACACGTCCGGCTCGCTGGCCGAACCGGCCACGGCCGCGCTCTTCGTCCTCGGGCTCGGCTACGTGGTGATGACGTGGACCGAC
>JAUJMG010000308.1 GCA_030446955.1 Thermomicrobiales bacterium | reverse complement strand
GCGTCACGCGGGGCACGATCAACGAGGGACGCTCCAGGGAGAGCAACTCGCAGACCGTGTTGTATCCGCCCATCGAGACCACCGCGTCGGCGGCGGCGAGGTAGCCGGCCATATCCTTGGCGAAATCGAGGACGTGGACATGGGCGCCGACGGCGGCCAACTCTTGCAAGCTGGCTCGGTCGTCCTCACTCATCAATGGACCGCCGACCAGCAGGCAATCAAAGTCAACCGGCCGGGTTCGGCGCCGTAGCGCCTCGCCCATGGCCCGGAAGAGGTGGCGACCGCCGCCGCCGCCGCCCGCCGTCACCACCACGAGACGATCAGTGCGAAGCCCAAGCTCGGCCCGGACCTCATCGGACGACCGCTGGCTCGCCGGGCGCCGGAGGTATCCACCATAGCGAACCTTGGCGGCAGCACGCCGCGAGAGACCGTACTCGGCCACCACGTCATAGACGGTTCGGTCGCCGTAGACCAGGATGCGGTCGTAGATCTCGTCGAAGAGCTCGTAAGCCCCCTCACGCCGCCAGGTCTCACGGACGTGGGACGCCTCATCGACCACATCGCGCAGCCCCAGCACCAGCCGGCTCTCAGGAGATTCGCGTTTCATGTGCCGGAGAGCCGGCACGACCTCGCCTTTGAGACCGGCGGGCGCGTGGTCGACTACCAGGACGTCCGGCCGAAAATGCCGGGCCGCGCTGGTCACGATGTCGGCGCGCAGATCCCGGATTTGGGCAAAGGGCGCCCGAATCGTGCGCGACTCGTAGCGACCGGAGCCGACCTTGACCACGCTGGGGAGCTTGATGTAATCGGCCCCCTCCGGGTAAGGGAAGCTTTGGGCCACCGGCGACCCGGTGACGATCAACTGGGACATGGCGGGGGTCCGGTTGCGCAGGCCCTGCGCCAAGGTCAAGGTTCGCCGAAGGTGGCCAAGACCGTAGGTGTCGTGGCAATAGAACATGACCCTCGGGTCGCTCGGTGCACGAGATTCGCTCATCGGGGGACTCCTGAACGTTACCGCCTCAGCCCATGCCTGCCAGCGGAGCAGTCGAGATGGCGCGGGCCATTAATCGGCGGCCATCGCCTTGTAGCCGAGGCGGGTCACTGGAACCCGCGCCTCTCGACCCACCCCGACGTAGCGGAACCCGGCGGCGCAGGCCCGGTCGGGATCGACGGCGTTCCGGCCGTCGACCAGGATGGGGCGGGCCATGGCAGCAGCGACCCGGCGCAGGTCGACCGTCGTGAACTGTCCCACTCCGTCGCGAGGAGGAGCGCATCGGCCGCGGCCGCCGCCTCGTACGGGTCCTGGCAGAGGGTGACCGACGGCAGATGAGGCGCCGCCTTCGGCATGGCAACGGGGTCGAACGCGCGGACCTGGGCCCCCTCCTGCTCCAGGAGGTTCATCAGCTGGATAGCCGGCGATTCGCGGATGTCGTCCGTGTTCGGCTTGAACGCGATGCCCCAGACGGCAACGACCGCGCTGTCAAGCGTCCCAAGTTGGGACCGAAGCTTGTCGACGACCCGGAGCGCCTGGTCCGCGTTCACCTCCATGACCGACCGCAGGATCCGCGGCTGCTGACCGTGGAGGGCGGCGAGGTGGGCCAGGGCCTAGACATCCTACGGGAAGCAGCTCCCGCCGTATCCAATGCCCGGCCGAAGGAAGGACTTACCGATCCTGCGATCGAGCCCCATCCCGCGGGCTACCTCGGTGACGTCGGCACCGACCTGCTCGCAGACGTTGGCGATCTCGTTGATGAAGCTGATCTTGGCGGCCAGGAAGGCGTTGGAGGCGTACTTGACCATCTCCGCCGTTTCCAGCTTGGCGGTCAGGCACGGAACCCGCAGCGGGGCGTAGAGGGTGCAGACCCGCGCGGCCGCGCTGGCGCAATGGGAACCAACCACGACCCGATCCGGGCCCATGAAGTCGGCCACGGCCGAGCCCTCGCGCAGGAACTCCGGGTTGGAAACCACGGGAACCTGGCCCAAGCGCGGGTCGATGCTCTCTAGCAGCCGGTGCAGGTTAGCGCAGGTGCCGACCGGAGCGGTGCTCTTGCTGATCAGGACCGGGTAAGGCTGTGCGAGGAGCGGGGCCAACTGCCGCACGGCGCTCCGGAGGATCCGGGTGTCCGCGGCCCCATTGGCCATCGGCGGGGCCGGCAGGCACAAGAAGATGAACTCCGCGCCCTCGATCCCCTCGGCGTACGATTGCGTGAACGAAAGCCTGCCAGCCTCCAGGTTTCGGCGCACCAGCCCTTCCAAACCTGGCTCGAAGAAGGGTGCCTCTCCCCGGCGCAGCGATTCGACCTGCTCGGCGTCCGAATCGACCCCCACGATGCGATTGCCCAGCTCCGCGAAGCACGCGGCCGTCACCAGCCCGACGTACCCGGTGCCCACGACACAGATCTTGCTCATCTCCATCCCCTTGATTCACTATCAGTGGCGACCGCTGCTCCGCTCTCGCGGGCACGTGAGGGAAGTCCTCAACTCGTCGCTGCGCGGTCTCGAAAGACCCCGAACAATTAAGAAGAGGTCAACATTCGACCAAAAATACAGGTACCGGCTAGCGAACAAAAAAAGGTGCTCCGGCCAATTGGCCGGAGCACCTCTCGCTCTCTCTTCAGATGCGTTTCTTCTGGTGGCGTCCACCAGGCGAGAACATTTACCGGTTCTCTTCGCGTGGCGGCCTAGCGATCACCTCGCAAGAGAAGAACTTTCTTACAGACAAATCGCCTCCTATCCATAGGAAAAAAAGGCGAAGTTCACGGGTTTCCACTCGCTCGTGACGTCTCCGGCCAGCGGAACCTCCGATCACTCAGCCAACACGGTGATAACCGGGGCAGCAGGATCGGCGGCCGTCCGGCAGTTCGCGCCGGCTCCACCTGTCTTCACCACCGTCGCCGTGCCGGTTGAGGTAGTGGCACCATCCGTCCCAGTTGACTGAGTCGACGATGTGCCCGCGGATCCGCAGCCGGCAGCCTCACCGACGTCGAGTCGACCGTCACCAAGGAGCCCGGCGTAGTTCGGGTTGGTCCCGTCCAGAGGAACGGCGGCCCCACTCAGCCGGTCAGAAACGCCGGACGATCCGAGACTGGGATCCTGACTGAGCAGCAGCGCCGCCGCCCCAGAAACCCAGGGGGGCGCCATGCTGGTGCCGCTCCAAGTGACGTAGCCCCCGCCCGGGAACGCGCTCACGATATCGGAGCCTGGTCCACTGATTGTGAGCACAGGGTGATAGTTGCTGAAGCTGCTCTTGAGGTCCTTTGCGTTAGTGGACGCGACGCCAAGGGCGTCGCCGCCCGTAGCCGGGTACTCGGCAGGGTTCTGCCGATCGACATTGCCCGCGGCCGCCACCACCACGGCGCCGGCGGCGGTCACTTCGCCGGTCGCCTCCGCCACGACGCGCGCGTTGTAGGTCGAGCCGAGGCTAAGGTTGATCACATCCGCGCCGTTGTCGAGCGCGTAGTAGAGCCCCGCCGCTAGGAAGAAGGCGTCACCGACGCCGTCGCTGTCGAGCGCCTTGATCGGTAGGATCGCGGCCTCCGGGGCCGCCTGGGCGACGATTCCGGAAACGTGCGTCCCGTGGCCAGTCATCTCGTCGACATACCCGTCGCCGTCGTCATCGGGCCGTTCCCAATGTCCCCCGCGCTGGGGCTGTTGTCGAGCACGTTCCAGGCTCCGCCGCTCACGCGGCCGGCAAGCGCCGGGTGGGAAGCGTCCACGCCGGTATCCAGAACGGCCACCGTCACGCCTGCGCCAGTGGTGCAGGTCAAGGCGTCATCCACGCCGATCAGGGACGGCGCGTAGGCGGCGCTGGGATCGGAGCTGGCGGGGGTGCCGCTGACAAAGAAGCGCCCCGGCCGACCCTCGGGGGCCTGACCGATAAAGTTCAGCTCGGCCCAGAGGGTGTCCGCATCGCCGGCGAGCGTCCCCACGGAGGCCACCTCGTCCGACCCTGCCGGGAGCTGGAGAAGATAGACGTTTCGCGCGGCAATCGCGGCGATGACGCTTGTGTCGTGGCGTTCGTTGTAGGCACCGATGTCCGCGCCTGCGGTCAAGCGCACGATGGCCTGGTCGGCGCGGTAGCCGTCCGTGGTCGGGTCGGCGTCGTCGTCGACGATCGCGCTCCGGTCGAAGTCCCCTACGCTACCTTCGCCGTCCTGCCCTTCCCCCTCGGCGACCTCGTCGCCGTCGCTCTCGGGATCACCGGATTCGGCCCCGTCCTCTTCGTCGCCCTCCAGGACGCCATCCTCCTCGGCGCCATCCTCCTCGGCAATCGCCTCGGCACCCGCCTCCGGCCCAATCGCCTCGGTGCCATCTTCCTCGGCAATCGGCTCCTGGGCACCATCCTCCTCGGCGACGGGGTCCTGGGCGCCGTCTTCCTCGGCGACCGGCTCCTGGACACCCTCCTCGGCAACCGGCTCCTCAACGACGGGGGCCGGTTCGGTGCCGTCCCCGGCTTCACCGCCCTCCAGCTCTTCCTCCTCCTGGTAGGAGGCCCTGGGGCTCAGCCCGCTCGATTCGCCCGCACCCTGAGCAGGCGACGGGAAGAGTACGGAGGTCGCGAGCGCGACCACGAGGCCTAGAGCGAGGAACAGGTGAATCCATCGAACACGAGTGGAGATCATGGTTTCCCTCCAAGAATGAACGGCGCCCAGAACGCGGGGTGAGGCCGCAGTTCCAAGTACGAGCGTTGAGCGGCCCGTAAGGCTGCGGGTTTGGTGGCTCCCTCTTTCCAGACGGCATAAAAGTCGGTCATCAGGTCCACCGTACTCTCGTCGTTGACCGTCCACAGGCTGACGATCAGCGACGAGGCCCCGGCCGCGAAGAACCCGCGCACCAAGCCCACCAGTTCGTCACCGCCCACGATCAAGTTCCGGCCCGTCTCGCACGCGCTGAGCGTCACGAGGTCAGCCCGGAGACGAAGCGCGTAGATGTCGCGCGCCGTCAGCCAGCGGTCCGCCAGCTTGAGACCTGAACTGAGGGGGGTGTCGGCCGAGAACCGGCCGTGGCAGGCAAGATGGACGATGCCTGCCTCACGGGCGGCCCCCGCAACGCGGTCGGCCGTCGCCGAAGAACCAGTCAGCACCCGATCGGTGGCGAGCGCCTCCGCGACTCGATCTGCCTCGTAGGCGATCTGAGGCGCGTGGACGTCGGGGACACCGACAACGAGAGCACCATGAGCATGGCGCCCAACCCGCACCATTGATGCCCCGGCCGGCAGGCCCTCAACCTATAGTAGCGTACGCGACTTGTCTCATCGTATCGCACGGCCCTAGAGCCTGTTATGGACTTTCTCACGTTAGCGCCACGATCGGGAGGGCGGTCT
>JAUJMG010000307.1 GCA_030446955.1 Thermomicrobiales bacterium | reverse complement strand
CATCGAGAAGGACAACTGCGCGCACCGAGGTGACGAACCCCAGCGGTGGGAACTCATCGCAAAGGTAGCTCGCGATACGGAACCGGAACTGATTGCCCCAGGCAACGGATTCGGTGACAACCGGCGAGTGGCGAGCCCGGAAGCGCGAGAGGTCCGACTCCATCACGATGCTCTCCCTACACAAGGACAAAGGAATGGATACCTGGATCCGATTTGCAGACACGCCCTAGCCACCGGCCACCCCGGCCGCGACCCTGGCGTCGCTGGCGCCGCGGGGAGCCGCCGGGAGCACCTCCCGGAACTGGCGCCGGTAGAGGCCGGCGTAGTGGCCGTCCAGGGCAAGAAGGGTCGCGTGGTTCCCGCGCTCGACGATCCGGCCCGCGTCGATTACCAGGATCTGATCGGCGTCCCGGATCGTGCTCAGGCGGTGGGCGATCACGACGCTGGTCCGCCCCGCGAGCAGGGTGGCGAGGGCGGCCTGGATCGTCGCTTCGGTGCGGGTGTCGACCCGGCTGGTCGCCTCGTCCAGGATCAGAATGCGCGGGTCGGCGAGCACCGCGCGGGCGAAGGAGAGGAGCTGCCGTTGCCCTTCGCTGAGGGTGCCGCCCCCCTCTCCGAGTTCCGTCTCGTAGCCGTCGGGCAGGGAGGCGATGAAGCCGTGGGCGTTTACCGCCCGCGCCGCGGCCTCGATCTCCGCCTGGGTGGCGTCGTCGCGTCCGTAGGCGATGTTCGCGGCGACCGTGCCGGAGAAGAGGAACGGCTCCTGGAGCACCGTCGCGATCTGCCGCCGCACGCTCTCCCGGGTCACCTCCCGCACGTCCAGGCCGTCGATCCGGACCGAGCCGGCGGTGACGTCATAGAAGCGGGGGATGAGGCTGGCGATGGTGGTCTTGCCGGCGCCGGTCCGCCCGACGAGGGCCACCGTCTGGCCCGGCTCGATCGTGAAGGAGACGTCCTTCAGGACGGGGCGGGCCGGGTCGTAGCCGAAGGTGACGCGATCGAACTCGATCCGACCATGGATCTGGCCGATGGCCGGGGTGCCCGGCGGGTCGGCCGGCTCCCGGGGCTCGTCGAGCACGGCGTAGATCCGCTCCCCGGCGGCGAGGGACGCCTGGGCCTGGGCGTAGACCTGGGAGGCAAGCTGGATCGGTCGGAAGAACTGCTGGACATAAATCAAGAAGGCGGCCAGGAGCCCGACCGAGAGCGCGTCCTGAAAGACCAGGTAGCCCCCGTAGCCGACCACCAGCGCGGTGGCGAGGGTGCTCAGCAAATCCATCGCCGGGGCGAAGGCGGAGGTGATGCCGGTCGCCTGGACGTTGGCGTCCCGGTTCGCGGCGTTGGAACGGCGGAACTGGACGATGTTGGCCTCGGTCCGGTTGAAGGCCTGCGCCTCGCGCACCCCGACGATCTCCTCCTGAAGGCTCGCGGTCACCTCGCCGGTCGTCTCCCGGGCAGTCCGGAAGGCGGCGCGGGCGCGGGCAGCGAGGAAGGAGGTGATCAGCAGCATCACCGGGATGATGGTGAAGCTCACCAGGGCCAGGCGGAGGTTCAGGAAGAGCATCGCGATCACGATGCCGATCAAGCTGAAGAAGGAGCCAAGAAGCTGGGTCAGGCCCTGGGAGATGAAGTTGTTCAGGGTGTCGACGTCGTTCGTCGCGCGACTCATCAGGTCGCCGAGCGGGCGGCGGTCGAAGTAGCCGAGCGGGAGGTGCTGGAACTGGTCGAAGAGGCGCGCCCGCAGCGAGGCGAGGATCCGCTGCCCGATGCTGCCGACCTGGCGGATCTGGCCGCGGGTGGCGACGGTGCCCATCCCGTAGACGAGGAGGAGTAGGAGCATCGTGCGGGCGAGCCCGGAGCGGTCGCCCGCCAGGATCTCCTGGTCGATCGCCCGGCTGATCAGCCACGGGCCGCCGGCCTGCGCCGCCGCCCCGAGCACAATCAAGCCGAAGGCGAGCGCGATCTCGGATCGGAAGGGCCGCAGCTCTCCCAGGAGGCGCCGGGCCACCGCTCCCCGGTTCTGAGCCCGCTCCTGGGACGCGCCGGCGATCGCTTCGATGCTCACGCCCGCTCACTCCCGGCCAGGACCGCGACCGCGCCCGCGTCCCGTTCATCCTCCAGTCCGTCGGCCCCAGTGTCGGGCACGAGCTGGGAGCCGAGGATCTCGTTGTAAAGGGCGGAGTCGCGCAGCAGCTCCTCGTGGGTGCCCTGAGCCGCGATGCGGCCGTCGTCCAACACCAGGATCAGGTCGGCGTCGCGGACGGTGCTGATCCGCTGGGCGATCACGAAGGCGGTGTGCCGGGCGTCCCGCATCAGGGCGTCCAGCGCCTCCTGGATCGCGGCCTCGGTGCCGGCGTCGATGGCAGAGGTGCTGTCGTCAAGGATCAGTAGGCAACGGTCCACCAGCAGGGCGCGGGCGATCGCGATCCGTTGCCGTTGGCCGCCGGAGAGGCCGACGCCTCGCTCGCCGACCACCGTGTCGTACCCCTGCGGCAGCGCGCGAACGAACTCGTCGGCCTGGGCGGCGCGGGCGGCGGCCTCGATCTCCTCCAGGGTGGCGTCCGGGCGACCGTAGGCGATGTTGGCGCGGACGGTGCCGCTGAAGAGCAGCGTCTCCTGGAGGACGATCCCGATCTGGCTCCGCAGGCTGGAGAGGGTCACGTCCCGGATGTCGTGGCCGTCGATCAGGACCTGCCCGCCGGTGACGTCGTAGAAGCGCGGCAGCAGGTTGACCAGGCTGCTCTTGCCGGCGCCGGTGGTGCCGAGGATTGCCACGGTCTGGCCCGGCTCGGCGGTAAAGCTGACGCCGCGGAGGGTCTCCCGGTCGCTGCCCGGGTAGCGGAAACGGACATCACGGTACTCGACCCGCCCCCGCACAGGAGGGATGGGCTGGGCGCCGGGTTTGTCCGTGACCTCCACCGGCTCGTCCAGCACCTCGAAGACGCGCGCCGCGGAGGCGGCGGCGCGGGAGATGCCGGACGCCTGGAAGCCGATTGTCAGGATCGGGAAGAGAAGGAATCCGAGGTAGGCGTTGAAGGCGACCAGTTCACCGATCGAGAGTCGCCCGCCAATCACCTGCGAGCCGCCGTACCAGATCACCAGCAGGGTGCCGAGGTTGGCGAAGAGGAAGACCAGCGGAAAGTTGTTCGAGAAGGTCCGCACTGCCACCAAGTTGCGATCCAACAGGGCGTCGTTGACTTCCCGGTAGCGGGCCGTCTCGAAGTCTTCCCGGGCGAAGGCGCGGATCGTCCGGATCCCCTGCAGGTCCTCCTGGAGGACAGTGGTCAGCCGGCCCAGCGCCTGCTGCACCTGCCCGAAGAGGGGGCCGATCTTGCGCACGAAGCTCAGCAGCACCGCGAAGATCACCGGCACGGTCAGGAGCGAGACCAGCGCGAGCCGCCAGTTCAGCTCCACCAGCAGGATCACGGTGCCGATCAGCATCACGACCGCCGCCGCCAGCTGAACCACCCCGCCGCCGACAAAGCCCCGAATCTGCTCGACGTCGTTGGTGAGGCGGGTCACGAGCTGACCGGTCTGAACACGGTCGTAGTAGGTGAAGCCCAGCCGTTCGATCTGGGCGAAGAGGGCGTCACGTAAATCGTAGGCGACCCCCTGCGACGCGCGCTCCGCCAGGTACGCCTGGAGAAAGGTGAACAGGCCCCGCAGCACAGCGACCGCGACCAGCCCGATCACGGCCAGGACCACCGACCGGCTCTCCCGCCGCTCGATGCCCTCGTCGATGGCGAAGCGGATCAGTTGGGGCGAGGCCAGGTTGGTGGCCGAGACGAGCAGCAGCGCCACCAGCGCGCCGAGGGCGTCCCGCCGGTAGCGCGGCAGGTAGGCGAGAGCCCGCCGCAGGGACTTGCCGCCCCCCGGCGTGGGCTCGAAGCCCCCACGAAATCCGCCCCCCGTCCGCTGCGCCATGCCCTAGCCCCGAGTCAGCAGGGAGCCATTGAGGCGAAGATGCGAAGTCGGCTCACAGTCAACTCTTTCTGCTGCCCTCAACGTCGCGCGAGTCATCGTTCGTCTCTCTTCGGCCACAATCTGCCCCAAAGTTCTGGAGGATTGGATCGTCTAAGACCCGGCGTCCGATCCGAGCGCCGCGCGCATCGTCTCCGCCGCAATCTCCTGCAGGAGAACCAGTGGCTTGGGAAGCGGGTCTTGCCAGAGCCATTCGGCTCGCATCCAGAATCCGGGCAAGGCAACCGAATGGTAGCGCCCCTCGGCGTCCGGCAGGATCGCCTGATAGCGGCCTTCGGGGGTGAGGGCGTATAGATCCACCCGCTCCTTGCCCGGGCGGGGATCAATGACCCAGTATTCTCCGATTCCTGCTTCCTGGTACTCGTAGAACTTGTCGGCGCGATCCCGCGCCACGCTGCTGTCCGAGACCAACTCCACCACCAAGTCCGCGGGGCCGTCGAGGCGAGCGGCCGATAACCGGGACGCATTTGCCTTTGCCACGAAGAGCAGGTCCGGCACCCGGGATGAGCCCTGCGGCTCGAGTCGCATCTCCACCGGCGCGACCAGCACCTCGCCGAGATTCCTCAGGTCGGTGTACAAGCCAAGCAGGTAGTGGAGCAAACTGACCAACCGTTGGTGGCGAATCGACGGCGGCACGAAGACGGTCACCTCCCCGTCCACCCACTCAGCGTGGACGTCCTCGTCCGCCCGGGCCAGGAACTCGTCGTAGGTCATCTTGAGCCGTCGTTCGGCGGCCTCCGGGGGGGTGATCGTCTGCTGCGACATGGCCTACGCCTCGCGTGGTTCTCGGTGCTCGCGCCGCTTGCCCATCAAGGGTAGACCAGACGAGGCCCTAGCGCACCCGCCCGTTCAGGCGGGTGCCCCCGGGCGAACCGGGCGTGTGCTACATCCGCGCCGGCCCCAGACGCGGTTTCCCGGATCCGCCGCCGGTGCCGCGACCAGTAGTTGAATCAGTGGCCGCGAGTCCCGTGATGGGACACGGCAGGCGGTCCCCGGAGGGGGTGCTCCTCTGGCGTGCAAAGGACGGGCGTTCACAGGGCGAAATCACGGGGCCGCGACCCCGTTCCCGCGATGCGCCGCCCGCGCCCGATCGTAGGAGAGGCGGAAGAGGGCGAGGGTGCCGGGGACGGATTCGGGTCCGAGCATCCAATAGGTGACCCAGCCCGATTCGGGCAGGACGTGGTGGGGCTGGGCGTTGCCCTCGGCGACCAGTTGCTTGCGGATCCGGACGGGAAAGGGGAGATCGGCGAGGCGGTCGCCGTGGAGGTGGCCAATCTCCCGCTTCCCGATCCGGAACTCGGTGCCGCCAAACCGGTGCGGCGCCTCTTCAACGCCCTCCCAGCTC
>JAUJMG010000043.1 GCA_030446955.1 Thermomicrobiales bacterium | reverse complement strand
GACGAGAAGAAGTTCACGCAGAACAAGTAGGACCCTGGTGTCGGACGCAGGAGTCCGGGACGTGGGAGACCGCTTCGATCTGAGAGATCAGGCGACGGCCGCCGCACGGGTCGCGGCGGCCGTCTTGCCTATCTCCCACGTTGACGCTTCGCTTCAAGGGCGTAGCTGTGGTTGAGCGGCGGTTGAGGTTGCGCCGTGAGGCGGAGGTCCGGCAGGCCCGCTCTCGGGGCAAGGCCTGGGCCGATGGACCCCTAGTTGCCCGGGTGTTGCCGAACCGCACGGAGCCGCGCCAGAACCGCTACACCGTCATCGCCGGTAAGCGGGTCGGAAAGGCGGTCCAGCGGAACCGGCTGAAGCGTCTGGTGCGCGAGGTGCTCCGCAGCCTCCATCCGACCCTGACCCCCGGCCATGACGTCGTGATCGTCGTGCGGGGGAACGTCGAGGAGATGCCAGACCTTGCCGCGGCGGAGGCCTCACTCGGGCGCATCGTTCGCCGGGCAGGGTTATTGACCCCGCCGGAAGCCCGTTCGGGGGATCGATCGCGCGATGCGCGCCGCCCGCCCGCGCACCGGGCAAATGACGAGCCCGTGCGCCTCCCGTCCCCGGTGACGGAGGAGGAAACGCGATGAAGCGCGTGGCGTTGGGCTTGATCCGCGGCTACCAACTGTTCGTCTCTCCGATGCTGCCGCCGGCCTGCCGCTTCGAGCCCTCCTGCTCGGCTTACGGCTACGAGGCGATCGCTAAGTACGGTATCATCCGGGGTGGACGGCTGGCGATCTGGCGTGTGCTCCGCTGCAACCCGTTCGGGCGCGGCGGGTACGATCCGGTTCGCTAAGCTCGCTCGACGCGTCGCACCACCGCCTCCCTCCCGTTCCGGCGGGTTGTCTACGGCCGGTCTTCGCTGGTGCGCTACCCTGGACACGACCTTGGCACCACTGGCCTTCGCGCTCTCGCTCGCGCCCCAATTCGCTCTATCGGCGTCGCCCGGCGAAGCAGGTCGACCCGCACTGGTGTTAATGAGGACCTGGACCGTACCGGTCCGTTCGCTCCATCGCCCCGTGTCCCGCTGCGCGCGGGAGGAGGCCGTTTCCCGTGCTCGGTGATCTCTTTGGGCTGCTCCCGGTCCTGCCCGTCGCGCTCTCGTTTCCTGGTTGGAGCCAGTACGTCAACGGGTTGGAAGCGATTCTCGATTGGCTCGCCACCTCGCTGAACAGTGGCGGCCTGGCCATCATCGTCTTTACGATCCTTGTCAAGACGGTTCTGATGCCGCTCACCGTCCAGTCGCTGCGCTCCAGCAAGGCGATGCAGGAGTTGCAGCCGAAGATCAAGGAGCTGCAGAAGAAGCACGGCAAGGACCGCCAGCGCCTCTCCGCGGAGACGATGAAGCTCTACAGCGAGCACCGCGTCAACCCGATGGCCGGCTGCCTGCCGATGCTGATCCAGATCCCCATCTTCTTCGGTGTCTACCAGGCCATCGTCAACCTCTCCCGCAGCGAGCAGGGCGAGTGGGGACACGGGTTCCTCTGGCTGAACGACCTCGGCTCGGCGGACCCCTGGAAGGTTCTGCCGATCGCGGCCGGCGTCTTCCAGTTCGTTCAGACCAAGATGATGCGCCCGGCGCACCAGAAGGTCACGGATCCGCAGCAGGCCATGATGAACACGATGATGAACTTCATGCCGCTGACGGTGATTCTCTTCGGCTGGGGGTTCGCCTCCGGCGCCGTGGTCTACTGGGTCGCCCAGAGTGTCTTCAGCGTCGTCCAGCAGTGGTTCATCACCGGCTGGGGCAGCATGAAGGAGTGGGTGCCCAGTCTGCCTGAGCTGCCGGAGCACCGCCGGATCGGGTATCGCCCCCCGCGCTCCCTGGATGATGTGGTCGTGATGAGCGGCGACGAGGATGGCGCCTCCGCGCGTCCTGCCGGCGCGATGGGCTGGTTCCAGCGCAAGATGGAAGAAGCCCAGCAGCAGGCTGCCGAGCGTAGCGAGGCCCAGCAGCGGGCACGATCGGGTCCTGCCAGGGCTGACAGCGGCTATCAGGCTAAGGTCGACGCGGCCACGGGTGACGGGACCCAGTCTCGCAAGCGCGCCACCGGGCAATCCGGCAGCGGCACCCGCCGCGCCGCGTCCGGTCGTGCTGGCAACGCTGGTCGTGGTGGCAAGACCGCGAACGGCGCGACGGAGCGCGTGTCGGCCGCGAGCGCCGCTGAACGACCTGTCGAAGCCATGGTGACCGGGCAGGCCAGTGGCAATGGGCGGGGAACGGCTGCCGTGCCGCGAAAATCGCGACCTGTCCGCAAGCGGGACGAGCCAACGCCTTCCTAGAGCTATCGCTCTCTTGACCAAATGCCGCGTGGGGGGGATGGTATCGCCTGCGCGGCACGGGCACGGGCGCTCCAGCAGCCTTCCCAGCTCGCGATGAACGCCCGATTGCTCCCGCCGACGGCACCGGACCAGGATATCTGAGGACCACCGGGAGACCACATTCCGTTGCCCGGGACACCCGCGCCGCGCGGGCGGGTGCGGAACGCAATGCGGGGTCTGAAGCATGCCCCGCCCTCAGGAACCGAGTGAGGACATGGATGGACGGGAATCGCAGGACCAGCGTCGAGATCCAGGCCTACTCTGTCGAGGCGGCTGTTCAGCTCGCCCTTGAGCAACTCGGTCGGACCGAGGACGAGGTCGACATCGAGATCCTCTCCGATGCCGGACCCGACGAGGACGCTGAGGCCCTGGTTCGGGTCACCGCGAAGGGCATGGCCTCCCAGCCGGAGCCTCGCGCTGCCAGCCGCCGGCCACCCATGCCGCGCCGCGTGCCTGGCGACCGTCCCTCCAGCCGGGGTGCCCCCCCGCGGGAGCGGGATCGTCGGCCCAGCCGGGAGCGGGAGCCGATGCGGACCCGGCCGGTCCCGCGCCCTGTAGATCGGGTGGACGCGGCAGATGAGCAGACCGTCAAAACCGTGGTGAAGGAACTGCTCGTCCGGATGGGCGTTAGCGCTGATGTCGTCGCCGTCGATAATCCGTCCTCCGTACCGCTCAATCCGGACGATCCGCCGACGATCTTCATCGATGTGCTGGGCCGCGACCTTGGAATGCTGATTGGCCGGCGGGGAGACAATCTGGCCCAGATCCAGTACCTGGTGAATCTGCTGGCGAACCGCAAACTGGAGACGTGGACGCGAGTCATCCTCGACATCGAGGGGTACCGTTCCCGTCGTGAGGAATCGCTCGTCGGCCTCGCCGAGCGCGTGGCCCGGCAGGTGGCCCGCAGCCGGCGGCCGATCGTGCTGGAGCCGATGCCCCCGAACGAGCGGCGCATCGTCCACCTCACCCTGCAGTCCAACCCCGAGGTCACCACGGAGAGCAACGGCGAGGGAAGCATGCGACGCATCACGGTTCAGCCGCGTGTCTGACCCATCACGCCGCGATCCGACGAAGACGGGGCCGGGTCCACGGGACTTGGGTGCTGGAGATGCTTCAGACCGGCTCCCAAGCCGCCCGAGCGGCCCTCGCTCTACCCCGCCCCGAGCACCGATTCGTGACGGCAGCCCTGGCGGAGGTGCCGGTCGGAGCGCCTCCGCGCCCGACGGTGGCGGCAAGAAAAAGGAGCGAGACCCCTCGCTGCCACCACGCTCGAGCCGCCGCCCGCGACAGACAGGGGAAGTTGGGCGGCAGCCCCTGGCCCCCAACCGGCATCTCAACGCGGTCCAGACGCAGCGCACGCCGCAATATCTCGTCATCGGCCACATCTGTGCTGACCTCCAACCGGACGGCAGCGTCGTCCTTGGCGGCACGGCGCTCTACTCCGCGCTGACGGCCGCCCGCCTCGGCTGGCGTGTCGGTGTCCTCACGCGGGGTGCGTTCGGTGGCACGTTCGATGGCATGGTGGTGCCATCGTTGGCGGAGTTTGCTGGCGAGCTGAGCATCATCTGCCAGGACGCGGACCGACCCACCACCTTCGTCAACGAGTACATGGCTGACCGCCGGGTCCAGACTGTCCGCCACTGGGCTGGTCCGATCGATCTCCGGGGCCTGCCGCCCCATTGGCGCAACGCCCGGGTGATCCATCTCGGGCCGATCGCCGACGAGATCGACCCGAAGACGACTGGCGCCCTGACCCCGACTTTTCTGGGCGCCACCCCTCAGGGCTGGATGCGGGAGTGGCCGCGAGACACGGGCGGCAAGGTCAAGCACACTCACTTGCGCCTCCCGCCTGAGTTGCTCAGCCGTTTGGACGGCGTCGTCGTCAGCGTGGAAGAGATCAGCCAGGCGCGTGAGGTGGTGGAGCGCGTTGGGAGTCGCCGCCTTGGGGTCATCACCCGGGGTGAGGGGGGGGCCCGCGTGCTCTACGGCGGCGAGACGGTTGACCTGCCGGGATTCAAGATCCCCACGGTTGATCTCACCGGTGCTGGTGATGTTTTCGCCGCTGCCTTCTTCTGCCGAGCGACCGATCGCAGCGCATCGGCGGTCACCGCCGGCCGCTTCGCCAACGCCGTCGCGGCGCTCAGCCTCCGGGCGATCGGCCCGACCGGCGTCCCCACCCTCACTGAAGTCGAGGAACTCCTCCGCTGGGACGAGGAAGGCAGTACCGCCCGCCGGCGATAGGTGCCGGTAAGTATTCGAGCTTGGCGCGCACGTCGAATCGTAGGCGCCCACGAGGGTTCGAGGGCAGTCACCGTTCCCCCGGACGCGAAGTCTCTCCGGGAGGCTTGGCATGACGACGCCGAGGATCTGAGGTGGGACGGAGCCTCGTGTGTGACCGCCGACAGGGAGAGCGAGATGGCAACAGAGCGGGCTCGTGACCGGGCCCGTGCCCTGGCGGCCGACTCGTTGAACAAGGACGATCCCCTCGGCTGGTTCGAACCCCTCTACGCGGGCGCGGGCGGGGATCGGACGGCGATTCCCTGGGCGGACTTGGCGCCCAATCCGCACGTGGTGGACTGGTTCGCGAGGACCGGCCGGCGTGGGAACGGCGAGCGCGCCCTCGTTGTCGGCTGCAGTCTCGGTGATGCCGCCGAAGAACTCGCCCCGTCGCGGCTTCGACGTGGATGCCTTCGACATCTCGCCGACCGCCATCGCCTGGTGCAGGCAACGCTTTCCCAGGTCCCTGGTCCGGTACCATGTCACCGAACTCCTGGCGAGCCCATCTGCATGGGATGGTATCTTCGGGTTCGTCCTGGAGGTCTACACGCTCCAGGTGCTCCCTCCGGATCTGCGACTGCGTGCCACGAGGCGGATTGCTGACGTTGTTGCTCCAGGGGGCACCCTTTTCGTTGTTTGCCGTGGTCGTGAACCGGACGATGAGCCCGGTCACATGCCCTGGCCCCTCACGCGCGCGGATCTCGACTGCTTTGTGACCCATGGCCTGCGAGAGCAGTCATTCGAGGATTTCCTCGACGACGAAGATCCTCCAGCGCGCCGCTTCCGCGCCGTCTACATACGGCCGTGAAGCTTGGTTCGCGCTGGATCATTGACGGGGTTAAAGTCGGTTGGTATGCTCCCGCCGCTCCGAAACGTGCAGCGCCTGCACGACCCACGGCCCCGAGGTGATTCCTGGGTCCTCGTCCGCCCAGCGAACGACCTAATCAACGATCACGCGCCCCCGCCGCTGAACCATGCCAGGAGCAGAGGGACCATGCGCACCCGATGGACGCTGCTGGCGACGGTCATCGGCGTTGCCTTCCTCGTGGCGGCCTGTGGACGGGCCACCGAGGAGGAAATCAACCAGGCGCTCGGCATCACACCGACGCCGACGCGTAGCGCCGAGGAGATCGCCACCGGCACGGCCGCCGCTCAGGTGGCTGCCGCAACCCGGACGGCAGAAGCTGCTGCTATGGCCGGGAGCCCAGGCGCCGCTGTTGCCCTCGGGGACGTGACCCGCGGCAGGACGCAGTTCACGCTGAACTGCATCGGCTGCCACGGGCCGGCGGGCCAGGGAGGCAACCTCCTTGAGGCTGGTGGTCCCGGGAGCGGCTTGACCTACGAGCAACTGCTGGCGGTGGTGCGCCAGGGCCAGAACCACCCGACGAAGTTTGAAACCTTCCGGATCTCCGACAGGAGCATTGCCGACGTCCTCGCTTACATCCAGGCTCAATCCGGCGCGTAGTACAGAACCGCTCTGGTTGCGTCAGATCATTGGCGGCTCGCTGTTGTGAGCCCGATCCGGCCCTTCCGTCGAATGCCCATATCTCTTTCAGCCATGCCACTCCCGCTTCGTCGTTCGACTGCAGCTCACCGGACTCCGGCTACTCATCACTGCCTGACCGCCGCGAGCGAACGACTCGCTCCACATGAAGCGGTCCGGCGCATTTGAGAGGCCCCAACGTGTCAGATTGGCCGGGACGAACCGGGGCAAACGGCGAGAATCAGCCGGCAGCGAGGGGTCATCCGACAACGCGGCCCGCGCTCCCTGGCACGCCTGCACCGACGGCCGTGCCGTCGCGCGCCGACATGTAGAATCAGGGCGACAGTTGCGTCTCGTCGTGGTTCCGCCCGCCGCCCGCTTTGGAGCGCAGTCTCGCGTGGTCGCCTTTCCTGCCATCTCCGCCCTCATCAGCCTCATCTGTGCGCTCGTCATCGCGCGGGACGCCATGCGTCGGCCGCGGCCCGATAAGGCCGCCTGGGCGATCGCCTTTGCCATCTTCGCCATCGCGGCCGGTGCCGAGGTGGTCGGCTCACTCGCCGGCTGGACCACGCTGCTAGCGCGGATCTACTACCTCACCGGCGCGGTGCTGGTGGTCGGGTATCTGGCACTTGGCGAGCTCTACCTACTTGTCCCACGCAATAGCCGATTCGCCGCCATTGCTCCAGGCGCCACGCTGCTGGTCACAGCCGTCGCTGCTGCCGTGGTCTGGGCGGCGCCCGTGGACGCTGCTCGACTTGGCCCGGACGGCTGGGAGGCGATTGATCGCGGCCCGGGGTTGATTGCGCTGGCGGCAGGGATCAACTCGCTCGGAACTGCGATCATCGTTGGCGGTCTCGGTGTCTCGGCCTGGTGGTTCTGGCGCCGGGGAATTCAGCGCAACCGGATGATCGGCTGCCTGTTGATCTTGGTCGGCACGCTGGTCGTCGCCGCCGGTGGCACCCTGACCCGGTTCGGCCACCGGGAATACCTCTACATCGCCATGGCCGCCGGCGTCGCCGTCATCTTCGCCGGCTATCTCCAAACGCGCCGCCCGGACACTGCCGGCTTCGTCGCCACTGGAGATGCCCGGGGTGTCGCCGCGCCTGGTGCCGGGGAGCGGGCCGCGCCGGTCGTCGAACCGCAGCCTGCCGCCGGCGCTGATGAGGATGCCAGCACGGGTCGAAGCGGCCTTGTCCCGCTGCCGCTCCCGCCCGCGCGAGCCCGTCGCACCGATGGACCCGGTGTGGCGCCCGCCGATCCCGGGATTGCCTTTCTGGAGGAGCAGTTTCTGCCGCTCGACGACCTCGCCGCCAGCGAGGCGTGCCGCGTCTGGAGCGTTGACCGCCCCGCGGTTGACCGGTTCGACCGTGCTGAGGCCCGCCGGGTCTGGGCGCTGCGTCAGCGTCTCTCTCCCGCCGGTCAGGCGGCCTTAGACGCCCACGCCGTCCCCGTCCAGCTTCAGCTGGCCGAGCTGTACCACGAAGTGCTTGCACCTGGAGCCACTGGCCCAGGTACGGGAGCGCTGGCCAGTGGCGGGTAGGCTAAGCGACCGATTGGTAGCAACCGGGACGCTGCTGTAGTAGGCTCACATTAGAGGCGCCTGACGCCTTGGGGCTGCCACGTGCCCCGTACCCACGCGGCTCGGGGGGGACTGCCACGAGGCAGTCCTTTTCTTATGTCCTCTGTCTGATGGCGCTGCGGCATCTCACTGGTGGCGCCTGGATGGGGAGCGGCGCCCTCCGCTCACCTGAATCGTCCTGACGTTGATGAGGAGTCGGATGGCGGGGGACGAGGTGCTCGGGATCATGGCTCACTTCTCGCCGCGGCTGGCGTCACTCGCGGTAGAAAGCGGGCCGGACGACCTTCAAGGCATCGAGGGGACAATCCAGCAGTTTGCCTGGCTGCTGCTCGGAGCGGCGCTCGTCGGAATGCTGGCACGCTGGGTCAAGGCGCCCTATGCCGTCGCCTTGGTGGTCGGCGGCCTGCTCCTCGAGGAGAACCACGTCACGCAGGTGCCAGACCTTAACCCGACCGTACTCCTCTTCGTCTTTCTGCCGCCGCTGCTGTTCGACGCCGCGTTCCGTCTGGACGCCCGTGAACTCCGCGTGCTGCTGCGACCAGTGCTGGTGCTGGCGGTCCCCGGCGTGCTGATCACTGCCCTCGTCGTCGGGGGCGCGCTGACGGTGATCCTCGATATCCCGCTCGCGACGGCGCTGCTTTTCGGCAGCATCGTCGCCGCCACCGATCCGGTGGCGGTGATCGGCGTCTTCCAGGGCCTGAAGGTCTCCAAGCGCCTCGCGGTCATTGCCGAGGCCGAGAGTTTGATCAACGACGGGATGGCCGTCACGCTCTACATCGTGCTTGTCGGCCTGGCCGTCACCGGTCAGGCGGATGCCCTCGACAGTGCCTTGGTCTTTGGGCGCGAGGTGTTCGGGGGGGGCCTCATCGGAGCCCTACTTGGGATCGCCTTCTCCCGTCTGACCGGCGCGATCGACGACCATCTGATCGAGATGACGCTCTCCACCGCCCTCGCCTACGGCAGTTACCTGATCGCCCAGAGCGTCGAGGCTTCGGGACCGCTAGCCTGCGTCGCGGCCGGGTTGATCCACGGCAGCTACGGGCGCCGAGTGGGGATGTCCGAGAAGACGACCCGCCTCCTGGATGACCTCTGGGAGTACCTCGGATTCGTGGCGAACGCCCTGGTCTTCCTGCTCCTCGGCTTCAGCGTGAACGTTGCCGCCCTCCGCGAGGAGGCGTGGGCCGTTTCGGTCGCCGTGGTCGCCGTGCTCGTCGCCCGGGTGCTGGTGACTGCACGCTCCGGCCTGGCCACTCCCCGGAGCCTCGAAGTCATCCACACCCGTGCGGAGCGCGCGGTACTGATCTGGGGCGGGCTGCGTGGCGCCCTCACCGCTGCCCTGGCGCTGGCCCTGCCGGCAAACACCCCGACCCGAACCCAGCTTGTTACCATGGCCTTCGGCGTGGTCCTCTTTACACTCGTGGTCCAGGGTTTGACGCTGCCGGCGCTCATCCGGCGCGTGGGCTTGGTACAAGCATCGTGAGCGAGCATCAGGACCGCCACAGGAGTCGCGTGTGACTCAGCACCTCCTCAATCCAGCTGGACTCCTTCTCGTGGTCGCGCTGCTCGCGGCGCCGACCGCGGCGTTGGCTGGCCTCCGGCGACCCTCCTGGGCGGGCATCGTCGGGGCCAGCATGGCCGGCCTCGCCTTTGGCTTGGCGGCGTGGGGCTGGCGTGCCGGTGGGGACAGGATCGACGTTGCCTGGGCTCCCACCTGGGACCTCCGTCTATCGTTTGCCCTAGACGGGCTCGCGGTGCTCTACGCGTTGCTCGCGACGGGAATTGGAGCCCTGGTCCTGATCTATGCGTCGCGCTACGTCCCGCTTCACCTTGAGCATCAACACCGGCCCCATACGGATGAGATCCGCTTCCATGCCTTCCTGCTCCTGTTCATGGGAGGGATGGTCGGCTTGGTCATGGC
Source organism: Thermomicrobiales bacterium (assembly GCA_030446955.1). Lineage (GTDB taxonomy): Bacteria > Chloroflexota > Chloroflexia > Thermomicrobiales > UBA6265 > LC2-1. Next base: position 7,688 of record JAUJMG010000043.1, on the reverse strand, counting down.
CCAGGACCTGGTGCTGATCTTCGTTTTCTGGGACCTGACCGCGATCGCTTCCTACTACCTGATCGGCTTCGACCGCCACGAGGCCGAGGCCCGCGCCTCCGCGCTGATGGCGATGCTGGTCACTGGGATCAGCGCCGTCTGCCTCTTGATCGGCGCGATGCTGCTCTACGCCGACTATGGGACGTTCGCCCTCCCGGAGCTGTTCGCCCGTGCCGAGTCAAGTCCTTCCGTCACAACCGCCGGGGCGCTGATGGCGATCGCCGCGCTGGCGAAAAGTGCACAGGCGCCGCTCCACTTCTGGTTGCCGCGGGCGATGGCAGCACCCACGCCAGTCTCGGCCTACCTCCATTCAGCGGCGATGGTCGCCGCCGGCGTCTTCCTGCTCAGCCGGCTCTACCCCCTCCTGGCACGAAGCGATCTGCTCCTGGACGGCTTGCTAACGATCGGGTTTCTCTCGATGGCGGTGGGCGGAATCCTCGCGCTGACCCGCGAGGAGCTGAAGCAGGTGCTCGCCTACTCCACGATCTCCCAGTACGGCTACGTAGTCGTCATGCTCGGTCTCGGCGGCACCTACGGTACGGCAGGCGCCGCCTTCTACGTCGTCGCCCACGCGCTCGCCAAGAGCGCGCTCTTCTTGACTGCGGGCGCGGTGACGGAGGCGACGGGAGAGAAGCGCCTCGCCGCGCTCGGTGGACTTTGGCGCCGGATGCCGCTTCTAGCCGCTGCCAGCGGTGCGGCCGCGGCGGGGCTCGCCGCCCTACCGCTGACCGTTGGGTTCTTCAAGGATGAGTTGTTCTTCGTAGCCGCTCTGAAGCGCGGCCCTGTCTTCGCCGCGCTCGCGCTCGTCGGTGCGGCGCTCTCCCTCGCCTATGTCGGTCGGTTTTGGATCGGCATCTTTCTTGGTCGGTCGCGCGCCGAAGCACAGCCAATCCCGACGGCGCTGGTCGCGCCGGTGGTCGTGTTGGGCGTGCTCGTGATCGCGGGTGGCATCGTGGTCGAGCCGGTGACGGACCTCGCGGCGTCGGCCGGCGCCGTCACGTACGGTTCTCCAACACCTATTCACCCGGCGTACCATCTGGATGCTCGCCCGGAGAACCTGCTCGCGGTCGGCGCCTGGGCGCTGGGGGCGTTCCTGCTCGTCGCGCGCCCAATCTGGGTTGGGGTAGCGCTGGCGGTGGCTAGGCTTGGCGAGCGGATCGGGCCGGCGCGCGGGTACCGACTACTGCTGGGTGGGCTCAACCGGTTCTCGGACCGGATCCACGCGATTGAGGTTCGGGATCTCCGAAGTCGGGTCGCCACCGTCCTCGTGCCTGCGGCCGTCCTGGTTGGCGCTGGTGTCCTGGTTACCCCGACTCGTGATCAGTTCCTGGTTGGGGGAGTCCGGGGAGCCGATCTCCCGCTGCTGCTGGTGCTGCTGCTGACCGCAATTGCCGGCGTGGCCACCTGCGTGCCCCGGGATCACCTCTCGATGGCCCTCGTGCTCTCCAGTGTCGGCTACTGCCTGGCTGTTGTGTACGCCTTCTCCGGCGCGCCCGATGTTGCGCTTGTCGCCGTTCTCATCGAAACGATCTTCGCACTCCTCTTCCTGGGGGTGCTGGCGCTGCTGCCCCGTCAGGTCTTGCGCTACGAGTCCTTCCGGGCGGTCGGGACCCGACGCGGTCTCCGCGACGCCTTCGTTGCGACCATCACGGGCGGGTTCGCCTTCGTCGTGGTGTGGGGCGTGCTGTCCCGGCCTTCGCCGCAACAGAGCGTCATCGTCGAGCAGGCGGATTTGACACCGGCAGCCCATGGCAAGGACATCGTGACGGTGATCCTGGCCGATTTCCGGGGACTGGACACGATGGGAGAGATCACGGTGATCGCGATCGCACTCGTTGGTCTCGCGGGCCTGCTGCAACGAGGCCGGCTACGGTGACGACCATTCTCACCCAGACCATCGCCCGCCTCTTGCTGCCGCCGACCTTCATGGTCGCCGTGGCGGTCATGGTCAAGGGGTACGCCGATACCGGAGATGGTTTCAGCGCCGGGGTGATCGCCGGTCTCGGTGTGCTGCTCCAGTACGTGGCGTTTGGCTACCGTGTCGCCGAGCGCTTGATCACGATTCGCACCGCGGCGCGCTCCCTGGTTGCCGGCCTGACCCTCGCCCTACTGGTCTCCTTCGTGCCACTGCTGCGCGGAGACCCGATCCTGACCCATGCGCCGGCGCCTAATGCCCACGTCATCCACCTGGGTTCCCTGGAACTGATTACGGCGGTGCTTTTCGACGTTGGGGTCTTCCTCATCGTCTTTGGCTTCGCGGTAGGTGCCATCGGGATGGTGGCACGCGCGATTGATCGGAGCGCACCGTGACCCTGCTGACATCGCTGACCGTCGCCGTGCTGTTCGGATCCGGTGCCTTCCTGGTGCTCAAGCACGACCTCATTCGCGTGGTGGTGGGAATGGTGCTGATCTCCAACGCCGCCAACCTGTTTATTATGTCGGCTGGCCTGACTACGGGTCGCGAGCCGATTCATCCTCTACCTGCCACGGAAACCATCGCCGATCCTCTGGTGCAGGCGATGACCCTGACGGCAATCGTGATCGGCTTCGGAGTCGCGGCGCTGCTGCTCAGCCTGGTTTACCGGGTCTACACCTCTCACTTGACCGTTGACCTCACGACGCTGGGCGAGGCCGAGGAGCGGGCCGAGGCTGCGTTGGAGTTGGAGGCACAGCGGGACATGGACGTGGAGGAAGCCGGGTTGCTCTTCGCCCGGCCCGAGCGCGAGCGTGAGTAGGCAGGAGGTCGTCCGTCGCACGAACTCTGGGCGTGGGGACGGAGTGAGGATGATCGGACCAGTTACTCAGATGGAGGTGTCGTGCTCGTAGCGCCGCTTGGGATTGCTTGGTTTGCCGCGGTCGCGCTCGTCCTGCTGGACGGGCGGCGTGCGCGCGTTGGCTGGTTCGCGGTCGCGGCGTTGGGGGCAACACTGGCAGCGACGGTCGTGTTGGCGGTCCAGGTTCTGCAGGACGGGACCGTTCGGTCGGTCGCCGGAGGCTGGCCCGCCGGAGTTGGCATCACGCTGCGGGCTGATGCCCTTGGGGTCGTCTTCGCCGTCGTCTCGACAGGCGTGCTCCTGGCGGCCCTCGTGTACGAAGTCATCGGGGGCGTCCAGTCCCCAACCTTTCCGGCCCTGGTCCTCTTCATGGCCACTGGGTTGACAGGTGTCTTCCTCACCGGGGACGCCTTCAATTTCTACGTCTTCTTCGAGATCGCGATGATTTCGGCCTACGTGCTGACCGGTTACGGGCAGGAGACCCGGCAGATCCGCGCTGCCACCATCTTCACCGTGGTGAACCTGCTCGGCTCGGTGCTCTTCCTGATCGGCATCGCATCGCTTTATCACGTCACCGGCCGGCTGGACATGCTCGGTATCGCATTGCGGAGCGACGATGTCGGGACCCAGCCCATCATCCTGATCGCGGTGATCATCTTCGTCGCCTTCGGCGTGAAGCTCGGCCTCTTTCCGTTCCACTTTTGGCTGCCCGCCGTCTACACCTCCACCCGGCCCTCGGTCGCGGCGATCCTGAGCGGCGCCCTCGCCAACATCGGCAGCTACGGGCTGCTCCGGTTCGGGGCCGATGTGCTGCCCCGGGAGCTGGAGCAGGGTGCCCCCGCGCTGCTGCTCCTTGGCACGGTGAGCATCGTCTATGGTGCCCTGCAGGCTCTCTCTCGCAACGCAGCAAGCGAAGTTCTGGCCTACTCGACGGTGGGTCAGGTCGGCTACATCCTGATTGCGCTCGGCGTGGGTGGACAGATCGGTTACGCCTCGGCAGTCCTCTTCGCCGTGGTCAACGCGTTGAACAAGACGCTCCTGTTCCTCTCCGTTGAACTGCGAGGACGGCTCGTCTGGCTCGCGTTCGTGATCGGGGCGTTTAGTGTTGCCGGGGTGCCCCCCGCGGTCGGCTTCTTCGGGAAGGCGGCCCTCTTCCGCGCGGGTATCGCGGAGCGCAGCGTCATCCTGGTGGCGCTGATCTTCGTCGGGGGCGCGCTCTCCTTCGTCTACATGTTCCAGACCGAGCAGCGTCGCTTCTGGGCGGGAGATGCGGATGACCCGAGTCCGCTGGCCCGGCGCGGGCTGGTGTTGCTGCTGGCTGGGCTCGTCGTCGCGCTTGGGATCTGGCCGGAGCCGCTGCTGGCGCTCAGCGAACAGGCGGCGGCGGTCCTGCCGGAGCGCCGGCCATGACCCGGATCGTCCTGGCGCTGTTTCTGCTGGTACTTGTCTACGCTCTGTCGCTGGCGAGCGCTCATCCCTGGGACCTGGCCATGGGCGCGTTGGTCGGGGGCCTCATCCTGATCGTTTACCGCCGGTTTCTGTTTGTCGGGCCGGCGGTCCCGACCGGCACGCTGCTGCGTCGTGTCGCCGGGTTCGTTCCCTTCGCCGTGGCCCTCGTCTGGGAGATCTTCCGGGGAACCTGGAACGTCGCGCTGGTGGTCCTGCACGTGCGCCCATTGCTTCATCCCGGGATCGTCGCCATCCCGATCGCCGAACGCACGCCGCTTGGCGTTGCCGTCTCAAGCCTGGCAACCACCCTCTCGCCGGGGGCATTCTTGGTGGACGTGGATTGGGACCAGGGCGTGCTGCTCATCCACGTCCTGGACGCCACTGATCCAGATGCGGTGAGGGCGGAGCACGAACGCTTCTATCGGCGCTTCCAGCGCCATGTCTTTCCGTAGGTGATGGGTGATGGGGGGGTGATAGGGTTTGGGTGATGGACGGAGGACCGATGGCGGGAGCTTCCCGCGCGTAGGCACTCCGGGCGCTCCCTGCGTCACCACCCTCCCTAATCGCCTATCGCCTAGAACCCATCACTTATCACCCATGAGGAGGTGACGATCGTGCACGAGACGGTGTTCTACCTGGCGGTCGCTTGGATGACGGGCCTGCTCGGCATCAGCGTTATGCTCGTGATTCGGGCCCCCTCAGCGATGGTTCGGATCCTGTCGCTCGACATGCTGACCCTGATCCTGATCGCCCTCCTGATCCTCTACGCGGACGCCCAACGATCCCCCTACTACCTTGACGCCGCGCTGGTTTTGGCCTTGCTCTCCTTCGTCGCTTCCCTTGCCGCGGCGCGCTACCACAGCGAACGGAAGCTCTTCTCATGATGGCCGCCATGGGTGACGTGGTGCCTTGGCTGGCGGACGCACTGGTGATCCTCGGCGTCACGATCATGACGATCGGTGTCTATGGCGTCTTTCGCATGCCCGACCTGTATACGCGTCTCCACGCCGCGAGCAAGTCCGTCTTCCTCGGCACGATGTCGCTGGTGTTAGCGTCGGTCGTGACCGGTGAGCCCGCGATCGTCGCGCGGGTCCTTCTGATCGGTGCTCTTCTGCTACTGACCACCCCGGTCGCCTCCCATGCGATCGGTCGCGGTGCCTACCTGGAGGGAGAGCAGATGCAGACGCCAGGCGCGCTGGACGAATCCGGCCATCATCTCGCCGAAGCCGACCACCCCGTCTGGCGGATCTGACCCCAGCATCAAATCACCTCTTCGCGACTTCTCGCCGGCTGCCCCGTCGATTGAGCCGTCGCCTGACCTTGCCGCGGGCGACCCCCTACCTCTGCACGGTTCACTGCTCGCTGCCAGGAACCGTGAACCGCAATGTGCTCGCGGCGCAGGTCTGGGCTTTCGAACATCATGGCTGGCACCCTGCCGCGGGTTCAAGACACCGTCCCAGGAAGAGACGCAGGCGGGACGGGTTCTCGTATGCCACCGGCGTTGACCGGAGCTGCCGGTCACCGGGATGCTGTGTGCCCCGTATCCACACAGCTGACGGGGAGGGACTGCCAAGCGGCGGTCCTTCATTTGTTCGTGGTGGCACGTGGCCGTCCGGCCGGTAGACAACCTCCATCCGGCGCATCCGTATCAGCGAGAGGGACACGAATCTGCATGTCGGAACTCACGGTGGCCACGGTCATCTTCGTGGTGACCTACGCGGTGATCATCAGCGAGCGGCTTGACCGCGCGGTCGTGGCGCTGACGGGTGCGGCGCTGATGATCGCGGTGGGCGTGCTGGACCAGCGTGAGGCGCTTCTGACCATTGATGTCAACACCATCGCGCTGCTCGTCGGCATGATGATCATCGTCAACATCCTCAAGCGAACGGGTGTCTTCCGCTACGCCGGTTGGAAGACCGCCATCGCGGTTGGCGGAAATCCCTGGGGGCTCATGGTTGGCTTCGCCTTGTTTGCTGCCGTGGCGTCGGCCTTCATCGATAACGTGACGACGATCCTGCTGATGGTTCCGGTGACCATCGCCATCTGTGATGACCTCGGATTCGACTCCCGCCCGTTCCTCATCACGCAGGTCATCGCGAGCAATATCGGCGGTACGTCCACCTTGATTGGTGACCCGCCGAACATCCTGATCGGCAGCGCCACGGGGCTGAATTTTGTCGATTTCCTCGTCAATCTGGCGCCACTCATTATCGTGCTGCTGCCGCTGATGATCGGCGGGTTCTGGCTTGTCTACCGGCGGCACCGTGGGCTGGTGGCGCCGTCACCGGATGCCAGGGCTACCCTGCGAGAGGTGGACGCTCGGCTGCACATCGGCGACCAGCGGTTGCTGCGCCGCGCGTTGATCGTGCTGGCCCTGACGATCTTGGGCTTCATCTTCCACGGTGTGCTGCACTATCAGGCGGGAACCATTGCGATGTTCGGGGCGGTCCTGTTGCTGCTTCTCAGCCGGGTCGATCTCCACCCGATCCTCCAGGAGGTCGAGTGGCCCACGATCTTCTTTTTCATTGGCCTCTTCGTCCTGGTCGGTGGCGTCGAAGAGATCGGTCTCCTGGACCGGGCGGCGCGACGAGCCGTTGCCCTCACGGACGGGAATGTGACACTGACCGTGCTGACGATCCTCTGGTTCGCGGCGATCATCTCGGCGATTGTCGACAACATCCCTGCCGTGGCGACGATGATTCCGCTGACCTTCGCAGTGGCGCGGCTCATCTTCCCCGAGTTGGCGGGGCTTGAGGATGCGGCTCTTGCCGTGCACCCGCAGGTGACGCCGCTTTGGTGTGCGCTCGCACTCGGGGCTTGCCTGGGCGGTAATGGTTCCCTCGTGGGCGCGTCGGCCAACGTCGTTGCGGTCGGCATGGCTGAGCGGCGCAACGAGCCGATTGGTTTCTGGGGATTCACCCGCGTCGGGCTGCCATTTACCTTCGTGAGCTTAGTCGCCGCCAGCCTGTACGTCTGGCTTCGCTACCTCGCCTTCTGAGAGGGGGCGCGGGCATATGACCGTGCTGGAAGCGCCAGACATGGAGGAGGCCAGGAAGCCATGAGATGGTGATTCGGGCGCGGATAACCGGACAGTGCCCTGGTCTGGTCAGGGATGTCAGCCCGGAGGGGGCGTCGGTTCCGTTCCTGTCAGCAGCGACCGGTTCAAGGGGTGACGGTGGACGAGACGGAACATCGCCCGAATGACCGATCAGCTGAGAAGCCGATTGAGAGCAGACTTGGTCGTGCCCTCCGCCTGCTTGATTACCGAAAAGGAACCGTCTGTCTCAAGCACGACGGCCTCCACCTCCTCCAAGGAGGCAATCCCCTGCTCTCGCACGGCCGCCCGGATCTCGGCCTCCACCACCCGGGCGCGGCGCATCTGACCGTGGAGAAACTCTCCCTGGTGCAGTAACAGTGCAGGCTCTG
>JAUJMG010000306.1 GCA_030446955.1 Thermomicrobiales bacterium | reverse complement strand
GTGGTCGGCCGGCAATCATGCTCAGCACCTGATCCTCGGGCATCCTGGACACCCCTGAAACCCAGGCTCCTTGGTTCCTACTCTGGAACTGGAGGTCACGCGATTCAAAGACAGGGACGGTCCCCTTCCTCTGCTCCCCTTAAGCAGCCATCGCACCTGTCATTCGCGGGAGCCCATCACACGCTAGCAACCCGGTAGCCGGGCGGTGTTCGTCAAGGAGCGTTCCGATCCGCCTCCAGCTCATGGCACCCTGCTTCCTCATGAACGCGGCGGCCCCAGGGCAGCGCCCTCGGGCCTGCGCTCGCGTCATCGCCAACTCGCTACGCTGCCGACGTGCCAGCCGTCGGGGTCGCCGCCTCGGACCAAATCCGGAGCAGACCCTCGACGTTGAGCGGCAGCCACTCGTCGAACATTGCCCAAGTGCCGTACTCCGGCTCCAGGGTCGCGCGGACGGACTCCACCATCTCCGGGGAGTTATCGGCCAGCCCCTGCTCCTGCGCGGCCCGGACCGCCGCCATCAGGTCCTCGATGTACCCCCGCACCTGGCCCACGGTCTCCTTCGTCCCGGGCAGCGGCGGGTGGCCGGGGACGAGGGTGTCGAAGTCGAGGTTCTCCTCGATCCAGCGCAGCGACTCGACCCACTCCTCCAGGTAGGCGTCCGGCAGGTTTTGGAAGAGCAGCGCGTTGACCGGGATGAAGTCGACCGCGAACAGGAGGCGCTGTTCCGGGTGGAGCAGCACGATGCTGCTGTCGGAGTGGTTGCGCCCCGTGTAGTAGAGCTCGATCGCGGTGCCGCCCAACTCGAGCCGGAGGTAGTCGTCGAAGGCAATGGTCGGCGCCGGGGTGCGCGCGTCGCCGAGGGCCGCGATCTGCGGCGCTGCATTGCGGTGGGAGATGAATTGGGCGGTGTCGGCGAAGACCTCACCGCCGATCGCGTGGTCAGCGTGGTGGTGGCTGTAGACGACGAAGCGCACCGGCTGGTCGGTCACCGAGGCGATCGCCGCCGCGAAAGCCTCAGCCCGCTCCGGCCCGCGCTGGCTGCTCGGGTCGGTCGCAATCACCCCCTCGTCCGTCACCACGAAGAGCGAAACGTATCCGCTGTTGACGAAGGCGTAGACATCCTCGGCAACCTGCTGAACGTCGCCTGCAGGCGCGCCGGGCGTGCCCTCTTGGGCCAGCACCCCTGGGGGCACCGCCGAAACGAGCAAAAACAAGGCGGCAACCACGAGCGGGAACGGGCGGCGCATCAGACTTCCTCCTCGATCCAGCGGTATCCGTTTATGCCCCGGTCAGCGCACCTTACCGTCATCTGAGCGTTGGCGCAAGAATGGAAATGTCAATAACCGCGTCTGACATGACCCTATTCTCCGCCACGGAGCGTCCCGCCACCCGGCTCCTGATAGCGCAGCGTCCGCTTGGTCTCCCGCGAAGCGCAGTCCGGCCGCCGCTCCATCTTCCCCAGTTACCCACCATTCCTTAGCCTGATCTTTCGCTTGATCGAGGCCCATCCAGATCTACGCGATAGCTCGGAACTCCTGAATTAAGGCAGCCGTGACGTCTAGCTCCACGAGTTGTCCGCGGAAGCCGAACTTCGTCGCCCCAAGCAGCGTGCTGGCCGAGGTAAGTGCCGGAAGGATGGCGACACCATAAATCGACGCCAGATGGCCAACAGGACCGCGTTCTCGTCCCTGACGACAGAGATGCCAGTATGGACCACGTCGGACAGCGAAGCTCCAAGCGGCAACTCGGCCATGTCACTGTGGTCACACCGCAACTGCAAAGTCCGCATCACCGACCGTGCTAGTGTGGACCTACCCCGCCCTGGCCTGTTTCCTCGAGACAGTACTCGCCGCCCGGCCAACAGTGAGAGCGGCGCGAGCCAAGATGGGCACGAGGAGGCGCCCCGGGCGGAACCGGTCCGTGCTGGTGCGGCCGCGTGCAGTAGGGGCACCGCAGGACGACCCATGAGTGAAAGATCTCCCGCCCACGGGTCCGAGTCTGGAGCACCACAGGCGCGACGGAGAGGGCCGGACGGGACGGTATGTCGGCGGGCGAGGCATCGAGGGGGTTCGGGGTTAGCAATACGGGCACGGCCGGGCCTCCTTGCAGGGAGCGAGGCACGGTCGCGTCAGGTGAACCGACGGGGCCGGGCATTGGGATCTGCCTTTCAGAATCGATCTCTGAGTATAGACGGTTTTTCGGTGCGGCCCCGCCTGGTTGCAGTTGGGGTGGTCAAGGCTGGTGATCGGCCACCCTCACCTGCCCCGCGACCAGCCTATCTGTCCACTGAAGTGACTGGTGGAGAGTTCCTCTTACAGGTGCGCTCCTCTCTATAAGAAGACGGCGGCTCCACCAACCGTCGTTCCCCGCGCACCGATCGGGTGCTGTTCGTCGAGCAGCGGCCACGCTGTTTCGGCTAATGGCACCCTGCTTGCTCATGAGCTCGGCGGACCGATGTGCGAATGACCCACGGTACGAAGGAGGCGGAGGATGTCGGACGACCACAGCCCGGGTGATCGACGGCGACCTTACGCCGACCGGGGTGGCCCCGGGGCGCGCCACGCCGAGACCCACGATGTGCGCCGCGAAGCGTTGACGAATCCGATGGGGCCGGCAGCTGTTGACGAGAGCTTCGCCGAGCAACTGGCCCCGGACACGGCGACGGCCGAGCCGGGTGGCCACACTGACGAAAGCAGCTCCGCCGGGGACGACAAAGCCCTGCACAACCAGTTGCCAGGGCTTGACGCCACCGAACTTGCGCGCCTGGCCGTACTGGAGCCTGGCACCCACCTTGAGCAGGGCGGTACCTACCTCGACCTCAACGACCTGGGGCGCGGTCCGTTCAAGGCGATGGGGGGCCAGGAGGCCAGCTCCGACCATCGCTACGTCGCCAAACGGGACACCGATTACGAGCTCTGGAACCGCCTGGTTGGGGACCGCGACGTTGAGGTCGATCGCCCGGGCACTTAATCGGGTCAGGCGTCCGCAGCGCCATCAGTCATCGGTCAGCCTGCCCCCTACTCCGGTGCCCGGTCCTGGGGGTAGCACCTCAGCACCTCCTGCGCATGGCTGAGCTCCCAGAACTGGCACGGGTTATCCGAGATGCCCTAGACCACCTCCCAGAGCATGTGATCAGCATCCGGGCAGTGCGCGATGAGTTAGGCGCAGTCCCGCTGGCTCGACCAGACACCATCCACCCCTGTCCCCCGCGCCGCCTCGTAGACGTTATAGGTGCCGATCAGGTTGGTGATCAGAAGTCAATGCGCCAGCCAGACAGGTTCTGAAATGGTCACCATTTCAACAAGGGCCAGGGGGCTGGCGACGGACACATCCCGTTCCATCGCCTATGCTTGAGCATCGTCACCGAATCTGGCGATGCGCATCAGGGTCTTTGCGTGAAACACGAACTGGATCTATTCGCTCTACAGAACGAGGTACGTCTGTATATGCCACTCAGCGGGGACTACGAGCCAAGCACATCGGATTGGGCACGCAAGCAGGCCGAGCTGTTTGAGCGTTCAGACGGGACTGAAGGTAATACCCTGCGTGGTATGCCGATCATCTTGGTGACTTCAGTTGGGGTTCAGAGCGGCAAGCTTCGCAAGACGCCGCTGATGCGGGTCGAGCACGATGGGGAATACGCTGCCGTCGCGTCTCTTGGCGGCGCCCCCAAGCATCCTGTCTGGTACTACAACCTCAAAAACCACCCCCATGTCGAGCTACAGGACGGACCCGTCAAACGGGATTATTTGGCCCGAGAAGTCACCGGGGACGAGAAGGCCGTGTGGTGGGAGCGCGCGGTAGCTGCGTTTCCGGACTATGCGAAGTACCAAGAGAAGACGACCCGCGAGATTCCGGTGTTCGTCCTCACCCCGATGGCCGAGGACCGGGTGGCCTGATCGTCGGTGTCCTGCTCAGGCCCTATGACGCCAGCCATCCAGCCCGTTGCCTCGCCCCACGTGGTGCCCACCTCCACCGTGGCCGTCGATGGTGCCATCCACGACCACGCCGCGGACACCCATGGGCGAAGGAGTTGTCCATGGTGGGGGGCGAGGCCTAGGATGGCATCCTGTCAGCCAACAGACGGTTGGCGGCGGCGCAACATCCACGCGGGGGACGCCATGCAGACAGTGCTTTTCGTCTCACCCATGATTCTCGGTGACGAATACCAGGTCCGGGACCTCCACGGGGACTTCCCGGTGGAAGCGCTCGAACGGGGCATCGGCGTGCATCGCCTGCGCGCGTTCATCGGCAGCGGCTTCTACACGCTCGAAATCGATGTTGATGACGGCGACTTTCAGGAGCAGTTTCACCGTTTCCTGGACACCCCGGAAGTCTCCGAGTTCTTCGAAGCGTTGGGCGCCCACGTACAAGACCTACCCCGGCCGGGTGAACAGACGGCCGCCATGCCGCTGGCCGCCCCGATGCTTGAGTGGGAACGCGGACTGGGGACCTAGGGCCTGCGGGCACATCCGACCGCACCATGCCTAATCAGCGGCGGTGGATGCCCCTGAACAACTCGGACCCCGCTGCCCCGTCCCATGAGGTGCGTCTCCAAGGGCCGTCCGTCACCGCATCCACAATCTGGGGAAGAACTGGGAGCCGAGTATCGGACGCATTGTCGTGCAATCGCAGGGATGGTGGGATTGGATATCCAGCTCCGCCGGCCCGGGACGTTGTCGATGAACACATGGGACAGAGCACAATAACCCGTCGGATGTGGACCACAGATTATGGATCCATTTGAATCCCCACGTCAGGGCGAAAGCTGCCCTGTCTGCCCGCACGAGGCTTGGCGACTGTTCCGGGCGAGACTGTGAAAGGATACCCCCGTGACCGATGCGACCTCCGGGGCCAGTACGCGCACCTCGTCCGTCATCAAGGCGCCGCGCGACGCGCTCTATCGAGCGTTTACCGATCCTGCAGCCTTGGCTGTCTGGCTTTCGCCGGGAAAGATGACCGGCAAGGTCCATGCGTTCGACGCCCGTGTTGGCGGAGGCTATCAGATGTCGCTGTTCTATCCTGCATCCGAGCAGGGGACCCGCGGCAAGACCTCGGAGTGGGAAGACCGGTTCACGGCACGGTTCGTGGAACTTACACCCCCATCACGAATCGTCCAAGCGATAACGTTTGACTCGGGGGACCCCGCCTTCGCAGGAGAGATGACCATGGCGGTCACCTTTGAGGAGAGCGATGGCGGGACCGAGGTGACTATCGTGTTTGAGCACATCCCGTCGGGCATCCGACCGGAGGATAATGACGCTGGCAAGCGGTCGTCGCTCGAGAAGCTGGCCCGCTATCTCGAGTAGAGACGCGGACGTTCCTGGTG
>JAUJMG010000305.1 GCA_030446955.1 Thermomicrobiales bacterium | reverse complement strand
TTGAGGGCAGGGTTGCGATCAACGAGCTGCTCCTGTTCGCAGTAGCGGTAGAAGCTGACCAGGGTGGACAGCCGCCGGGCGACGGTGGATCGCATGCGGCCCGGTCTCTTCCATCCATCGGCCGAACAGCTCGAGGTGGGACGCTGACCGTGAGCAGGCTGCGGTCGGCTTGGCGGCACCACCTGGCGAAGATGCGCAGGTCGGTGGCGTAGCTGATGCGGGTGGCGCCGGCGTATGCAGCCAAGAACCCTCCGACCGCCATCGCCTCGGTCCGCTCGGCGGGATCCTCGGCGAGGACGACGGCGGTACAGGTGATCGTGGACACGGTGACCTCCCTCGGTGGGCCCGGCCCCGACTGGACCGGGAACGGAAGGACATACGCTCGTGGTCGCGTGTTGCCCGAGCGTTACCGGCGCCCGCTCGTGCCGAACTGGGGCACCGGGACGGAGCAGGCCGACCCAAGGTTCCCGCGGCAATTCGGAGCGGGTAGTCCGTCAGCGACGCCACCGTCAGCCCGGCCGTCGGTCCGCTCCATATTAGACCGGTGCGATGACGCAGCCTCGTCTGCCGTGAGGCGGTCGTACTCGTCCCAGTTGTCCGTGCCTGCACCAGCGGCAATAGGATCCGCCGGAGGAGTACCCGCAGGCGCTCGCCGTCGTCGCCTTCAAGATTGGTCACTCCAGCTCACAGCGGGGGTAGGAACTCCGTCATGTTCGGCGCGGCGTGGAACGCGGCGGGTGCGACAATGCTCCGGCTCCGGAGGCGGCCCCAGAGTAGAACCAGCGCCAGAACGCCGGGTCCGACGACCTCCCACCATCGAAAGCCCGACTGGTGCGTCGCGCTGGCCAGGTGCCATAGGGCGAAGGTGCCCATGTTGGCCACGACAATCCAGCGTCCGGGGACCCTGGTGCTCGCCCACACGCCGAGCACCACACTCCGGTGCACGAGTTCCTCGCCAAGGGCAGTCCCGACTAGCAGCCGAACCACTTGGACAGCCGGGAGGTCCTCGCCAGCGATCTTCCCGATGACGCCCGAGGCAGCCGCTCCGGTGACCGCAAGGGCGACCGCGCCTTGCGTGAACCACCTGGGGGGGTCGACGGCGGGCCAGCGGAAACCGAGGTCTCGCCACGTCCACCCGCAACGCCACAGCAACGCCCCTCCGGCGAGGCCGATTACAGGGACGCCCAGCAGAGTGATCCACTCGCCCTCAGCCTTCCATCGCCGGCCTAACACGACGATGGTGTTGCCGAGCGCCGCCACCAGTGCTGATGCTCCGACCGCACCGAGTGCGGACAGGGAGCGGTGAGGAAGCGCTCGCAGCCGGTCGAGCTCCGACCGGCACAGCTGGTACTCACGCCCAATCCAGGCGGCGACGCCACGGAGCTTCGTCATCGCGCTCACCCGAGCCTCAATCGCCGTCCCTCTTCTCCGCCTCGGTCCCCGGCTTCGGCGGAGGGCAAGGGTGCGGGTCACGCCTTTCGCACAGCTCCTTGTTCATCATCTCGACGGCCCGGGGCACCGGTACGCGGTTGGCGACCATCGCCCGGAGCTTGGTGCCGACGGTGAGCGCCTCTCGCCCGAGGTGCTGCCCCAGGGCGCGGTACGCCCCGAACTTCTGGTCTGTGTAGAGCTGATCGGCCGTCGGGTGGGTGGGGAACGACGGAAGAGTGCGGGCCCGGTCAAGGATGTCGAACGGCGCGGAAAGTGGCACGGCGAGCTTGGCGAGGACGAGCCAACCGGGATCGCCTTCGGGGTACTTTACGGTGCCCGCCCAGAGGCCGACCTTGGACACGCCGTTCTCGTCGGCCATCCCCCGCGGGTCGAGGTCGATCTCGATCTGCCACTCCTCCCGCGCTAACCGCTGAGCGTCGGCGAAGGTGCCGAACGTGTGCGTGGCATCTCCAGCGGCGTCGAAGCAGTAGACCTCCCTACATCGCTTCGTGCGCAGAAGCTCCACTAGACCGAGGTTCTCGTAGTGCCCGCCGTCGGTCACGTACACCCACGGGTCACGGAGCTTGTGTAGGCCGAGCCCCTCTTTGAACAGGTACCAGAGGCGCGGGTGATGCCACTCGTACCAGTTGCGAGCGAAATCGGGTCTTTCGGCATTCTCGCGCTGCGGCTGGTAATAGATCGGGTTCGGGTACCAGAGCCCGAGGCGAAGATTGCCGAGCGCCATGAGGAACCGCTCCGGGCGCGACATCTTACCCATCGCTGGTGCGAAGGCGGCGCCGGACACGGCCACGGAGGTCCAAACTCGCCTCAGATAGTCGAACCGTTCCGGCAGATCAGAGGGGGCGTAGCACCCGGTGCCAGGGCAACTGCCCATCTCGTTGCGCGAGAACGTCCATGGAAGCGCTGGCCGTCCGGGGGGAGTGACACGGTCGTCGGCCAAGTTCGCCGTCGCGCACATGGTCAGCTCGGGGGCGTTCGGTTCGCTGGGTAATTCGTGGAGCGATGGGTCACCGGGCTCTCCGTGTTCGCGATCGACCGCGAACGCGGAACGGAGGCGCTCTCGGTAGTAGGGGTGGAGCGACCACCGGTTTAGGTCTCCACAGGCGCCGAAGATAGCGAGCCAGCCCGCCATGACGACAGCGACGGTGATCTGGCCGAAATCGGCGTCCCAGGAGGCCCCGTAGGAGGCGAAAAGCAGCGCTGTCAAGACGAGCAGGACCGGTCCGGCCACCAGAGCGGCCAGCCGCAGGAGGAAGGGACGCAACCGCGCGCCGACCGATTTGATGAGGTCGGGCACCTTCCCGGTGGGTTTGTCGCTCTTCGCCGAGGCTGACCGTAGCTGCGTCAAGAGGGCGAGCAGGATCGTCCCGCCGCTGACGCCCCCAACGACGCGCGCCTGCTCCTCAAGCCATGAGCGCCCCCGACCGAGATGCACGACCAAGTGCGGTACGGCCCACAACGAGAGGACGACAAGACCCGCGCCGACCGCGATCAATTTGGCACCCTTCTGGACCTTCGCCCGGGACAACGGATCCTCCCGCATGGTGACCAAGGTGAGCCCTGACAGGGCCAGCAGGCCAACCGCAGTCCAGGGCAACCACGAAAGCCATGAGGCCAGCAGGAAACGGTCGCAAACGTCGACGCCGCAGGCCCGGTCGAGCCGGGGCGGGGATCCACTCCCGACGATCGCCGTGCTCTGGAGCGTCAACTGCACTCTTGGGGCGCTTACGAGTCGGCTTCCGGACGGGACGACATGTTGTTCTGCGGTGCCCAACGGGCACCTGGGCGTCGTCTTCGGAGCCTCGGTCGTCTTCGGAGCCTCGGTCAGGCAGCCGCTGACCCGGCGACCAACGCTCCTGACCTCTAGCTGCGACCCCGGCCGGATCGGCACCCGGGTGCCCTTCTCGAGTAGCCGTCCGGCGGCGTCGGCGCGCAGCGTGCCAGTGTCGTCCTCGGCTGTGAACGAGGCAGGGCAGGCGGGACCGGGCCGGGCGGGCACGTCGGGAGGGGTGGTGGTCGTCGTGGTTTCCCTCACGACCGCCACCGCTTCGACGGGCGGGAGTCCCTCCGCCGTCGCCGTGGCCTTGCTCTTGCCCGGCTTCGGTGCAGGCGGAAAAACGACCCCGGGAGCTACGAATACCCTGGCGCTCTCCGTCAGCTCGAGCGACGTGCCGGGGAGGGACGCGAGGACCGAGCCGTTGGCCAACTCGATGCACCCGCCGTCGGGCAGGCTGAGGACGCCACTCTCGACCGGCTGCCGCTCGATCCCGGTGGCGATGAGCCAGCCGTAGGGCAGGAAGAGCGTCCCGATGGCGACCACCACCAAACTGACGTTGGCCACGAGTGCCAGGACGTACCATAGAAATGCCCAGGCCTTTCCGCCCATTCCCGGTGCCAAATAAGAGGAGTGGCGCCGGAGGTACTTCTCCTCGAACGACCCGCGGGCCCACGCCGGAGGGGGTTGCTCTGGTGTTGGTAGAGCCGGTGGTGGATGGCGCTCACGCGCCGTGACCCACGCCGCGGACAGGTAGGAACCGCCCGACACCGAGAAAAGCCAGCGCGCCCGGGAGAGCTCGGAACCGCCGATGCCCTCACGCTCATCGAGGGCCTGAAGGGCGCCCAAGGAAAAAGCCGCCGACCGGATCCCCCCGCCGGAGCAGCAGACCCCCAGGACCCGCTCCCCCTTCGGCACCCCCTCAGGAGCGACCACCGCTTTCTCGTCGGTCACCGTTTTGTCCTCGGTCGGTTCGTCGCGCTTCTGGGGCGGCCCACACACCAATACGCGAAGACGCCGGGCCACGGAACGTAAGGGCGTCATGAGACATTCCGGCGGCTCGGTCGGGCGCGATCTTCGATGCCGACCGGCTCGGGGCCGGGCGAGCGTTTGAAGCGTCGCTTCCACCGTGACCAGAACCGGCCAGGCGGTCGAGGGCCGCTGACCAGATCGCTCGAGGGTGCCTCGCCGAAAAGGACCACGAAGAGCGCGCCTCCTACCAGCGGCAAGACGGCGATGAAGGCGCCGAACTTCACCGCCGCCAGGAGCGGAAGCGATCTTGACCACGTCTCCTGATCCTCGAGGAACTTTCTCAACAGACTGTTCTCTGCAAAATCCGTGCTCGCGTACACCAATGCCAGCACAAGGCCGAAGTCTGCCGCGAGGCGCCACCTCTTCTGTCGGCGCATGAGGAGGGATGCCGCGAATACCGCCAATCCCAGCGCACCGACGAGCACGTAGTCGTAGGTGACCGCCTCCTTAGCGCGGTCGATCAGTGTTGTCCCCTTCTCGTCGTCGCACGACTGCCACCGGTTGAATTGCGCAGTTGCCTCGCTCTTGCTGCTCCGGAGGGCCAGGTGTACGAGGTCGTCGTCCTCCCGGAGCATCGGGCACTCGTGCCGGTCGGGATGGACGTTGGCCTTGCCGGGAACCGGCCACTTCCAGCTGGGCACCAGCCAAAGGGCGACGGCGGCGGCAATTAGGAAAAGCAAGTAAAAGAACCACGCCTCACCCGGCAGCGAGCGCTTCTCCTTACCGCCCTGCGGTTCCACCATGCGATCCCCCCGCCGAGATCCGCTAGGCATTCCGCTCAGCGGCTCAGTGTCGCCTCCCGTGGCCGTAACGGCCCACGAGCTTTGCCACAATGCCCGTCGCCGAACACCGCGTCAACCACGCGCGCCCCGGTCACTAGCTTCTGAACGTTTGCTGTCGAAGCGTCGATGGTGCCCTGCGACAGTCCGCCTACGTAGGAGCATCAGGCGGCGCTCTATACGCGGCCGACCGCTCGGCCACCGACGCGCCGAACGGCGCGTAGGTCGCCGTGTTTCCCGAGGCGGGCGTGACGGTCGCGGGCTCGTCGAAGGTCGGGTGCTCCGGTAGAGGCCCTGTAGCTACGGCCCAAGATCCCAGAGAAGTCGG
>JAUJMG010000042.1:3592-17367 GCA_030446955.1 Thermomicrobiales bacterium | reverse complement strand
AATCGAGGGTGCCCACTCGGAGTTCCACTCGGTGGATGAGGCTACCGGATATGTCACGGGCGTCGAGGTCTATGCCAAAGCTGACCAGGATTACCGCGCGTTGGGCAACACCGGTCAGCCCGAGCACATCTCCAAGATCGATTGGACCATCATCCAGTCCGACCCCAACCATGATGGCGAGGGCGGCAGGAAACTGGACGCACGGGCCAACGGCGGGGCGGTGATTGAGAGGTCTTCTACCACAGCTTGACAGGCATCTTCCCAGACACGGGCGCCACCGGGGGCTGCCGGAGGACTCTTTCGTGGTAGCCGCACCGCTCGTGAACGGGGCTTGGCTGAACTGGAGGCTCCCGCTGGTTGACATTGGGCCCGAGGACGAGCCAATCCCCTTCGACCTGACCATCGACGGCACAAGGCAGCACCGGATTGACTTCGCGCACCTTACGGTCGGACACGATCGAACGACAGGAGGAACGGCCAATGTCTTACGTCGATGAATCACGGCCCGGGTTCCGGGCGAATCGCCGAGCGATTGTCGGTTCAGGACTCGGCCTCGCCGGAGCCGCGGGGTTGGTAGCTGGCTCCGGCTCAGTTGGCGTCGCCCGCGCCGCCGCTCAGGACGCCACGCCGGGCGCGGGGGCAACGCCGGGCACCCTTCGGGTCATCGGCAACGGGTCCATCCAAATGGCGCCAGATGCGGCCTCTGTGGCTGTCGGCGTCGACGTGACCACCACGAACCTCTCAGAGGCCCTCGCTGAGGCGTCTACGGCGATGGAGGCCATTCTGGGTGCTATTGCCGACCGGGGAATCCCCGACGAGGACGTCCAGACCGCCACCTTCGCCGTCAACCCGGTCCGTGAGTACGAGCCGCAGACGGGCTTGCCCGGGCCGGTCTCGAGCTTCCAGGTCACCCAGACCGTCAACGTCACCGTCGGCGATATCGATGAGTTGGGCGAGCTGTTGGACGACGTCGTCGCCGCTGGCGCCAACAACATCTACGGCATCGCCTTCTTCACGCGCGAGCCGGGCGAGGCGGCCATCGAGGCCCGCGGCCGGGCGATCGAGGACGCCCGGACCAAGGCCGAGGAGCTGGCCGACGCGGCCGGCCTGACGCTCGGCCCCATTCTCGCGATCAGCGAAAGCGCCTTTCCGGTCGGGCCGATCTACGACAGCGCCAAGGCGGGCGGCCAGGGGGCGGGCGCGCCGATCGCGCCAGGAACCAACGCCGTGACCGCGACGGTCGAGGTTCTCTTCGAGCTCGGCGATTAGTCCTCCAGGGAGACTTGGAGGGCGTCGGCGGCTCGACCTACCAGTTCGATCCGCCGGAGCTCGGCGACCCGCCGCACCACTCGCGGCGGGTTGCCTCGCGCCCAGCGTCATTTGACCACCATGTCTCGTCAGCACTACGAGTCATGAGCGGGAAAACGGCCCTGGGCAGGGGGAGGGGCAGTGTGGGCGTCCTCCGGCGGAGAGGCAGCCGGGTGGGCGAGTGGGAACCACACCTGAAAAATGGAGCCGCGCCCTTCGCCAGCGCTCTCGGCCCAGATCCGCCCGCCGTGCCGCTCGACGATGCCGCGGCACAGGTGTAACCCGAGGCCGAGTCCCGGCAAGCGGCGTTCCTCGGCGTTGGCCGCCCGACCGAAGGGCGCGAAGATTGCTTCGGCGGTCCCGGCCGGCAGCCCGATGCCCTGGTCCCGGACCGCTAACAGCGCGCCGCCCCCGTCCACCCGGAGCGTCAGGCCGATCTCACCGCCCTCCGGCGAGTACTTGGCGGCGTTTTCGAGCAGATTCGCCAGCACCTGCCCGAGTCGGTCGGGGTCGGCATGCACCGGCACGGGAGCGCCGGCCAGGTCCACAACCAGCGGGTGGCGACCGTCGAGCAGATCCCCAAAGCGCGCCCCGACCTCGCTCACTAACGCCGCCAGGTCGAGCGGCCGAGGCCTGAAGGGGAGGTGCCCTAGGCGCAGGCTCGAAACATCGAGCAGGTCTTGGGTCAACGCGGCCAGCCGCCCGGCCGCATCCTCGATCTGCCCCAGCGCCCGCGTGGAACGCGCCCCGGCCGCCGGACCGCCGCCCGGCGGCCGCGCTAGGAGCTGGGCCAGGCCTTTGATGACCGTGACGGGGGTGCGCAACTCGTGCGCGGCCACGGAGAGGAAGCGATCCCGGTCCCGGATCGCCTCCTGCGCCTCTCGGTAGAGCCGTGCGTTGTCGATGGCGACGGCCGCTCGGCGAGCCAACTCCTCCGCCAGGGCAAGGTCCTCCGGCCCATAGTGGCGGGCCGGCGCGGCGACCGCGAAGGAGAGCACCCCGAGGGACCGGCCGTGCGCCACGAGCGGCACCGCCATGTAGGAGACGACGCCGAGATCCCGTCCAAGCGCCAGGTGCGCCTTGCCGTGGGAGGCATCGGCCGGAGCGCCGTCGCTGGCGTCAGGGACCAGCACCGGCCGGCCGGTGCGCAACACCTCGGCGGGGCCGGCCGAGACAGCTGCGTCCAGGGGGGCGCGCTCCGGCAGGTCCACTGCTACGTCCGTCCCCGTGGGCTCGGCGGGGGTTGGTATCACCTGGTGGACGGTCCCGTCCTCTGTGACGAGGTGGACGCTGCACCAGTCGGCCAGCTCAGGCACTGCCAGCTTGGTCACATGAGCCAGCGTCGTCTCGTAGTCGAGCGAGGCGGCCAGGGCGGCGCTGGCGTCCGCGAGGAACGCCGACCGCCGCCGCGCCGCGCGTTCGCGGTCCAGGAGCCGGTCGACGCGCTCCTTTAGGCTCCCCACGATGAAGGCAAGGATGGGCAGGACGAGCCCGACGATGAGGAGTCGCCGCCGCCCGTCAGGGGCGTAGCGGAAGGGCCAGCCGGGGGCGGAGAGGAAGTAGGCTAGGTACGCCACCGCGATGGTGGCGGCTGCCAACCCCGGGACCACGCCGCCGAGCAGTGCTGCCCCGACCACGGAAGCAAGGAGAGCGAGAGCGGCCAGGCTCCAGGCGACGTTCGCCCCCAGGAGGGCCTCGCCGGTCAGCACCTCGAGGAGAGCGGCGACGGCTAGGGTTGCGAGCGGGCCACCTAGCCAGCGAAGGCGACTCCGGTCAGCCTCGGATCCGCCAAGCACAGCCAGATCCGCCCCGCGGTCGGGCGCGCGAAGTTCCCGCCTTGCCGACGCCTCTAGGGTCGCTCTCACGGCCACCATTATGGTCGAGGCCACCGGAAGGTGCCACTCGGCGACCATGGTGGTGGATCGATCGCCGCCTCCGTCGGTCTGAGGCGGAACGCTGTAAGGACGCATGGCAGACTTTGCCAGCCAGCCAGGAGCGATGGCACTGAAGGAAAGGTTCCCGCCTTGGAAGAACGACGTTAAATCGACTTAGTATCGTTATAAGACGGCAAGTTGAGCGTCATCTTGGGAGATAACTGACACCGTTGGTCTATGGCCCCATGTCGCGCGATGGCGTCTCAGCGAGGCTAGGGCAGGGGGCCGATGATCAGGATTTGGCGTACGGCCCTGCCCACCTCCTTGGCGATCCGCGGTCGTCCGCCGCACATTGATCCACGGGATCCGATCGACCTAGCCGGGGGCTGGCACGTTCACCGGCCCGGGCTCTGCGAGAGGCGCGTGGGTCGGTCCTGTAGCTTTCGCCGATCCCAAGTGATCGTCGAGCAACCAGCCGCATGCCCCCACCTGGACGTCGCGTCAGGCATGGAGACTGGCGAGCGGCGCGAAAGTGCTATCGGGCCGCTCGCCAGGGTTGCCTCATCGTCGGGGCGGCACGTTCTGGTTGAACCGGAAGAGATTCCCCGGATCGTAACGCCGCTTGATCTCCGCGAGGCGCGCATAGGTGGCCGGCGGGTAGGCATCGCGCACGCGATTGGCGCCTTCGTTCTCCAGGAAGTTGACGTAGACGCCGGACCCTTCGGGGCGGATGGCCTGCCAGAGCGACTCGACCCAGCCGGTATGCACGGAGGCGTCCTCGGCCGCGTCCAGCCACAGCCCAATGATCGCCACGAAGTAACGTGAATCGCGGTGGGCGAACGCTGTAGCGTCGGCGACGACGCGGGCCCTGGCTCCGCCGAGGCCCCGGAACTGGACAAGGCTGTATGGCGAGGTGGCGCTCTC
Organism: Thermomicrobiales bacterium; assembly: GCA_030446955.1. Lineage (GTDB taxonomy): Bacteria > Chloroflexota > Chloroflexia > Thermomicrobiales > UBA6265 > LC2-1. The sequence goes on along the minus strand of JAUJMG010000042.1, from coordinate 13,261 downwards.
CATGGCGGCCAACGACGCATCGATCACGGCGTCGCTCAGCTCGGGGGCGAACATCGACCGGATTGAGGCGGCATGCGGGGCGGACTGGTGATCGGTGTACCGGTAGATCTCAGGGTATGGGATCGGGCTCACGGTGTCGACCACCGGGGTCGCCAGTGCCCGTAGGGGTGCCAAGGCCCGCTCCCCGTCCTCCACGCTCCCCGTCCAGACGATGAGGATTGCCAGCACCAACTCGCCGATGCGCTCCTGTGGCACGAACGGCGCCGGCGGCACGCGCATGAGGTTCGCAATGGTCGTGAGGTCGTCGGGGGCAGATGCGGCGTAGTCGAGGTATCCACGGAGGACCTCGTGCGTGGCGGGAAGCAGCAGCGCGCCGCCAAGGACCTGCCCAACGGGGGCTAGGCGGTACGTGAACTCGGTCACGATACCGACGTTGCCGCCGCCGCCTCGGATCGCCCAGAAGAGGTCGGGGTGCTCGAACTCGCTGGCCGTGATGATGTCGCCAGCAGCCGTGACGACCTGCGCCGAGAGGAGGTTGTCGATGGCGAGGCCGTACTTCCGGACCATGAACCCGATGCCGCCGCCGGTCGTGAGGCCGCCCATGCCCACCGAGGCGGTGTCGCCAGTGGAGAGGGCCAGGCCGTGGGCGTTTGCCGGGCCGGCGAGGTCGCCGGAGGTGGCTCCCGCCTGGACGCGGGCGATCCGCGCGTCGGGGTCGATATTGACGCGCTTCATGGTGGAGAGATCGACGACGATGGCACCGTCGATCATGCTGTGTTGAGCGAGGCTATGGCCGCCGCTGCGGACCGCCAGGGGAAGAGCACGGGCGCGGGCGAAACCGACCGCCGCGGCCACATCTTCTGCATTGGCGGCGCGGACGACAGCCAGCGGGCGACGGTCCACGGTGACGTAGAGCACCTTGCGCGCCTCGTCAAAGTCGGGGCTGCTGGCCGTGATAAGCCGGCCCACCAGCCGCGAGCGAAGCGCGTCCAACTGGTCGTAGGAAAACGCGATGGGGTGTGTGGGGGTGGAGGGGAGAATTGCGACGCTCATCGAGACTCCTTAGGTCGTTCCGTCACCTGGGGGTGGCGTGCGCCAACATGGGCACGCCTGCTTTCTGGGGGCCGATCCCCGTCGGCTCCTGTTAGGGGCGTCGGGGTCGATACATGCAGGCTAGGGGCAGGGTGTCACTGGGGTTTGGCGCGGAGACAACGATCGTGCGGCGCAGCAGTCACGGAAGTGTGGCGCTCGACCCGTCAAGAGCCGAAACAACGGGAGTGACTCTTGCCACAGGCGTGATCGAGGGTCGGCTGCCCCCGGTCCGGGCAAGCCCGGCATCGGTCTCCGCGCCGGGGGCGTGGACCGAGGGGAACGCTGCGAAACGAAAGCGGGGAGCTACGGGCCTGACGTCCGGCCCTCCGCAGCCGTCACCGAAAAGGGCTCCGGCTCACATTCACCGAGATCACGGTCTCCGCCCTCAGCCGCGCGGTTCCCCGCGTCCAGGGCGTTACCTTGGGTTGATCAACACCTCCGTACCAGAGTGTTGATGCTCCCCGTCCTCATAGCCGCCGCGGCCACGTGGACGAGCCTCACCCTAGCGCGGTGACGTCCCCTCCTGCGGCCAGTCTCGAGCCCATCGACCCCGTCGTGATCAACCACACTGCGCCGACCGGTCCGCCTGCGCTTCGGGGACAACGGGACCTGCCCCATCGCCAAGAGTGGGACCAAAGAGAGCGCAAAACCCGCCGCAATGGGGCAATCCAGATCATAGGCTCGCAGGGTGACTTCGACGTGAAGGCGTCGTTCTGCGCCAGACTGTGGATGACGAGAACTCAACAGCGGTCTCGGTAGCCTCTCGGCGTTACCGGTCTACGCCTGCGCAACGGTGCGTACGCATCCGCCAAGACCGCCTCCGGCCCCGGCATCTCAGATGCCCGACACCCTGCAACTCGGGACCGCCGCTTCCCCCCACCTGTCGCTGAAGGGCTAACCCTCATGAGACTCCAGCGAAGCGTCCTCACGTCGGTAGACCAGGGCCACCCAATCCTCAATCTGGGACCGGCGCTGATAGGCCAAGCCCTTCGCCTCGAAGGCCCGCCGCACCGCCGGTTCCCGGCTCTCAATGACGCCGCTCAGGATCAGCGATCCTCCCGGCGCCACGGCTTCCGCAATCCCTGGGGCCAACTCGACAAGCACGCGGGCAATGATGTTCGCCAGAACCAGGTCGTACGTCCCCCCGAACGGTTCACCGGGTCCGACGCTCCCGTGCTCGACCCTGATCCGGTCTCCGACCCCGTTCCGCTCCGCGTTCTCCCGCGTGGTCCTCACCGCCACCGGCTCGATGTCCACCGCATCCACTCGCGAAGCGCCTAACAACACCGCCGCGATCGCCAACACACCGGACCCTGTGCCGACGTCGAGAACCCGGTCACCCTCCTCGATCTCCTCCTCCAAGGCCAGCACGCACAGCTTCGTCGAAGGATGGAGCCCGGTGCCGAAGGCCATCCCGGGGTCCAACTCCACCACCACCTCGCCCTCGGCGGGGTCGTAGGCGTGCCAGGGAGGGCGGACTACCACCCGCTCCCCCACGCGATGGACGCGGTAGTGCTCCTTCCAGGCATTGGCCCAATCCTCCTCTCGCCGGGGAGTGACGATGAGATCCCCAACGGTCCGGAGCCGGCCGAGGTGCCACAGTGCCTGCCGAATCTCCTCCAGCGTTTCTGTCCGAACGTCGGCCGCGGTCACGAAGGTACGGATTGTGAACGGCCGAGAGGGATCCACCGCGAGGTTGTCACCGTCCGGGTCCTGGGTGAATGGCTCCTCGATGACCACGCCCTCGTTGTAGCCGTGCCGGGCCAGCAGCTCCGTCACCGGCTCGACCGCCTCGGCGTCCACCTCCACGGCCAACTCGAGCCACTCAGGGGCTGCGGCGTCTCCGGCCAGGTCCCCGGTCACAGCTCCACCACGCTGGTGTCACCGACATTGAGCCGCGCCGCCCGCCCGCGCACCTGCGCCTTGCGGCCGACGATGGCGTGCTCCACCACCGCCGTCTCGATCGTCGCCCCGTCCTCCACGATCGCATCCCGGATCACCGCGTCCCGCACCGTCACGCCCGCGCCGATGCTCGCGTAAGGTCCAACCACCGCGCGCTCCAGGACCGCGTCCTCCGCCACAGTCGACGGCTGCACGATCACCGCGCCGTCGCGGCTCACCGGCCCCGCCTCTTGCCGATCGAGCAGATACCGGTTCGTCGCCAGCAGCGATTCAGCGCTGCCGCAGTCCTCCCACGCCGTCACCGGCGCGGTGACGATCCTTGCGCCGCCGTCGATCATGAGTTGGATGGCGTCGGCAATGAAATACTCATTCTTCAGCTTGATGCCCCGCGCCATCTGCTCGTCGATAGCGGCATAAAGGTCACTCATCCGTCTGAAGTAGTAGATCCCGATGACTGCCAGGTTGGAGACCGGCTCTTGCGGCTTCTCCACCAGCTTCACGATCCGGCCGTTCTCCACCACCGCGACGCCCAGCGCCGACGGATCCTCTACCTCCTTGGTGAACATCACGCCGTCCGCGTCTGTCTCGCGGAGAATGGAGAAGTCAGCCTCGAAGAGCGCGTCGGGAAAGAGCATCAGGCCCTCCCCCTCGACCACGCCGCGCGTCCGCACGATCGCGTCGCTCTGACCCAGCATCTGAGGTTGCTCGACGAAGGCGAGCGGGATGTCGTACTGCTCCCGCGCCCAGGCTTCGAGCTGATCGCCGAGAAATCCGGTGATAAAGACCAGCTTGTTCGGATTGAGCGGCATCAGCCGGTCCAGCACATGGGCCAGCATCGGCTTCCCGGCCACCGCCACCAGCGGCTTCGGCTTGCTCCACGTCTGCGGTCGCAACCGCGTTCCCAACCCCGCCGCCGGCAAAATGATGTCCACGAATGCTCCCCCACTGCTCATCCGCCCTCACGGGGAGGGCTCCCGCGCCCCGACGCTACAATCTACCATCGGCGCAAGACACGAACCCTGGCTGAGCGCTCCCGGCTGCTCAACGCTTACCCGGACACAACGCCCAAAGGAGCCGCCCGTGAAAATCGGACTGACCCAGGAAGAGCTTCAGGAGGAGATCCGTCAGCGCATGGATGCGCTCGACCAAGCTCAAGAGGATGTCGAGAACCTCGGACCCTACGGCGATCTGCTACGGCTGACCGCTCAGATTGCCTTTCAGCGGGCGGCCGATCTGATTGCGGCCAACAATGACCGCATTGCCCGTCAGCTTGAAGCGGCTGGCCTGCCGGTCATGAAAGACGCCTAGCACTCACTCGTTCCCCACCCGAGGCCAGGTCTTGAGCCGGATTCAGCTGCCTTTCAAACACGGACCAAGTGGTCGGCCGGACGGCAGCGAGAACCCGCGGATAGCCTGCCGGCATGACGCAGTGGCAGGTGTCTGAGGAAAGATTTTCAAGTGCTCAGAGGGGAGGATGTGCGGCCGCACCTCGGTCACTAAATTGGGGCAGAAAGGCCTGGTGCGCCTGTAGGTACTCGTCGACGATGCAGCGCGCCAGGGAGTAGGACATGACCAACGGATGGATGGTCAGCGCCTTGACCGCGGCGGCATACGACCCCGTCACCGCCGCCTCAATGGTCAGCCGCTCATAGGCCTTGATTGCCGTAATGAGCGGCCGGACAGACTCCGGCATCGGTGCCTGTGCTAGGGGGCGGGGCCCCTGCTGGTCAACCAGGGTCGGCGTCTCGACTACATCGTCCGGTGCAAGATCGCCCCAGGAGGATTGACCGCGAACGTTGAGCACGAGAGTCGCCTTCTCGCCCCGGACGATCGCCGCCATGACGGCCATCGCCTGACCCGCGTAGCCCTCCCCAGCGAAGACGGAAGCATCGGTTCCCCCGCTCCCAGTCCCTTCCTCCGCCTCCGAAGAGAGCCGGCCGCTCTCGCGCGCCATGTAGGTCTGGTTGCGGGAGGCCATACGCCGCTCGTACGTCTGCAGAGCGTCCTCGACCCTTCCCGCTGCCATCTGGTCGCCAAGCTCCCGCCATAGCGGCTCATTGATCCCCAGGATCTGCTCGCCGCGGGTGCTTCCCGAGGCCTGGATATTGGCCACGACCTGCTCACGATAGTAGTAGTAATACAGGTACTCGTTCGGAAGCATCCCGTAGGAGCGGACCAACTCGGGCTCAAACAGGGCCCACTCATGACCTTCGGCGGCAAGCCCTTCGTAGCGATCCAGAAGGTCGGGAAGCACATCTTGACCGTCCACCAGAACCCTGCGCACCCAGCCCAGGTGGTTCAGCCCGAAGTAGTCGAGGAAGAGATCGTCCTCAGGTCGGCCTAGGAACTGGGCTAAGCTGGCTCGCATAGCCGGCGGTGTGTCGCAAATTCCGACGACCCGGAGCTCCGTGTGGTCGAGCAGCGCCTGCGTGATGACCCCGGCCGGGTTGGTGAAGTTGACGAGCCAGGCCTCCGGGGCGACTGCCTCAAGCGTCCGGGCATAGCGGAGCAGAACGGGGATGGTGCGCAACGCCATGGCGAAGCCACCGGGCCCGGTCGTCTCCTGACCAAGTACGCCATGACGCAAAGGAATGCGCTCGTCCAGGATGCGGTTGCGCTCCTGACCCACGCGGATCGCACTGAAGATAAAACCGGCGCCGCGCGCCGCCTTCGCCAAATCATCCGCATAGGAGATCGTGAAGCGCGCGCCGTGCTTCTCGCCGAAGGCGGTAGCAACAGCTCCCATGGTCGCGAGCCGTGCGGGGTCGTCGTCGTAAAGAGCAACCTCAGACAGGTTCAAGGTCTCCTGCCGTCGGATTAGGCCATGGAGGAGCAGCGGAGTCCGGATGCCGGCGCCAAGCAGCAACAGCTTCACCGTCTCGACCTTCCTATGCGCCGGCCGCTGCCGGCGAGATACCGTAGCGCTTGGCCCGGAGCAGCAATTCGGCTTCAGTCGGTGCGCCGGCATAGCCGCCCGGCACGGAAACACTCATTCCGCCACAGATGTTCCCCAAGCGCAGGCAGGACTCCACCGGGAGGCCGTGATGCCATCCATACAGGAACCCAGCGTTGAAGCAGTCCCCCGCACCCGTGGCGTCGACCACCTCGACTGGCTCCGTCGACGCGTGGTATTCGCGGCCTTCCATCACCGCCGAGGAACCCGCCGCGCCCCGCTTCATCACCACAAAGGGCGCCAGCTTCCCGAACCGCCGCAGCGCGGCGAGAGGATCCGACTCTCCGGTGATAACGGAGGCTTCGGGCTGGTTGGCGAACACGACATCAGCGAGCGGCATCAACGAACGAATCTGGTCCGAGGCGAGCCAGTCCTCGTTCCAGCCACAGTCCACAAGGACGCGCATCCTACGCGCCCGGGCGGCGGCGGCGAAGGCGGGCAGCTTGTCTGTCAGGCAGCAATGAAGATAGCCGGCGCACTCCCGTGCCACCACGTCGAGGGCATGTGCAGCGAATGCGTCCCACACCTCTTCGACCGCTGGCTCGTAGGTGACAAACCCGCGGTCTCCCGAGTGGGTCATACAGACACTGACGGAGGGCAGAGGCCGGTCGAGCACGAGGAGGAGATCGGTCGGGACCCCTTCGGAGCGGATGGCGTTCAAACAGAGTTGGCTCCAAGGATCGTTGCCGAGGATGCCTACCAATCCTGGGCGAAGGGCGAGGCGATGCAGCGCCGCCACGGCATTGAACGCTCCGCCCGCTGACACGGTCAAGTCGCGGGCAAACATCTCCCGCCCTACGGTGGGCCAACAAGGGAGACCGGTGAAGACGAGGTCGCAGGACGGCCGACCGATGACGAGGACATCGTAGGACAAGGGAAAGCTCTCTAGGCCAGAGTGACACTTGGGGCAAGCTGCCAGCGGTGATGGTCCACCCGGCGCAGTGACGAGGGCAACAATCGTAATGATGATAGCCCTGTGGGCAGCCCAGGAGCAAACCGAATTCGCAGCCCGCCGCAGCTGGGCACCCACGAATCACCCTTCGCGAGCCAGATGGTGGCCCGCGAAGGGTGGCTGGTTCAACCGCGCGATGTACCCACGTTTAGCGGGAGACCGCCTCCGCCAGACTGGCCTTAGCGCCGTCTCCAGTCTCGAACCCGATGAGGATCATCCCACTGCCCTGCTCCGCAGCCGCACGGCTTGCGTCGTCCAGCTGCCAGGTCACCGTCTGCGTCTGCCCGGGTGTCAGTGGGAGCGCCTGACCCACCGTCGAGGCAGTTCCGTTCCAGAAGAAGACGTGGGCGGTGCCTTCACTGCCCCCCTGCAGATCGACGGAGAGGGTGTTTCCGGAGAGGGTTGGGCCGGAGGTCACCGTCACGGCGCCGGCGGGCGCGGCGCGATCACCGGCGAGTGGCACGCCGTCCATGGCCGACTGAAGGATCGACTGGGGCGAAGTCACGCTACGTGTCGGCTCCAGCGGAACGACGGGTACCGCAGGCTGGGTCGGTCGATCGGCGGGCGGCATGTAGCCCTCCATGGTCACCCGACCCCATCGATAGGGATCGCCCTGGACGCCGCGCCACGGTGACCACCCGAGCCGCGTCTGCCCTGTCTTGTCCTGCGTGTCGGAGTCATAGATGAAGATATTCATCGTCATGTGGGCCGGATCGACGGCGGCCGGCAGCGCCGACAGCGGGATCCGAACTTCAAGGGTGTAACCCGTGTAGGGGCTGCTCACCTGGGACGCGACTTGCAGCCCCGGGGCCGTCTCTGCGACTGGACCCTGCCGGTTGTCAGCGTCGCGGTAGGCGGCCGGCTGCCCCTCAACCGTCGTCGGGAAAGCGCCGACTTTGAAGGTGGTCGAGGTGTTCTCGGAGGTACCACGCGGGTCAACGGCGATCTCGACCGAGTCGGTCCGCCAATGCCGCTTCGCATCGCTCACCGGGAGCACCGTGCCGACCGTGTCATCGACCACGTGGACGAGGACGTACAGGTCGTCACCGGACCAGGCTACCTTGGCCGTGCCTGACGCATCGGCGGGCGAGTCCGGATCATCCCCCTCCCATACCCGGCTCAGGTCGAGCGTGGGCCCGGGATACTCGCCAGGAGACTCAACGCCGTCCACGGTTGGGGCCGCCGCGGCCTGAGGAACCGTGGTTACGGGCACCAGATTCAACAGGGCCCGTTGAGTGCCGATCGTGCCGCCGCTGGTTGTGGTCAGGGTGAGGGGGTAATCACCCCCCTCGGTACCCGTCGCCAGGGCGGGGTCGGAGTTCGTCACGTTGAAGGTGACCGACGCCGCCGCCCCGGGTGCCAGTCCGTCGAACGGCTGAGATGGCACATCGACCGAAAAGCCTTCAGGCAGGGCCAGCGCCACGGAGCCGGATTGCGCTGTCTCGCCGAAATTGGTCAGGTCGACCCGGATCGGGCGAGTCTCGCCGACGCCAAGCGAGAGACGCGGATCGATCAGGTTGTCAAGTTGCGGCACGTTCGCTTGCGCCGCCCAAGCGCGGAACTGGGCGACGTGCGGCAGCGCCTCAACGGTGCCCAGCACAGCCGGCACCACGCGGACAACCTCACTCGTCGCCGCCTGCATGCCACCCGCGGAGAGTGACGCAGCCATCCGTACGCGGGTGTTAACCGACGCGCCGGACGGAACGGAGACGGTGAAACTGGTCGTCATCTCCCCCCCGGCTTGCCCCGCAGCCATCGTCCCATCGCCGTCCACCATCCACCCAGGCGGCACGGCAAGCTCGACCGTGGCTTCTCCCAGCGCTTGCCCCTCACTCGCCCGGGCATGGGCGGTAACCGTGAACGACTGGCCCGGCGTCAGGTTGAAGCGATCGGTCGTTAGATAGAACTCTGTACCGAGCGGGAAACCGCCTTCTGCCGGGACGAGCGCACCCTCAAGCATTGCGGCTGGGCTTGAGTTCCCGGCGGTGTAGGGCACCCGGCTGTCGACTAATGTGAAGTAGTCGCAGGGGAGCGCCGTCGGGTCGGTGGAGACGTCAGAGAATACTCCCCAGCCTTGGGAGATGTACTCGCGCTGCGCCGCTCGCTCAGTCTCGGCCCAGGTCTTGCCCCCATTTTGCGTGGACGATGTCCCCGCCCAGACCCCGTAGACGACATCGGTGGGATCAGCCGGAACAAAGGTCGAAGCGCACAAGGGTCCCGTCGGCCCCTCACCAGCGGCCCCGCCACGGAAGATCTTCTGAACGCGCCAGGGCAGCAGCCCCTCCTGCTGAATCTGCTCGGGAAAGACATCGGGGTCCGCCGCGGCGGAGAAGGCCTCAATCGCCAGCCGGGCGGCAACCTGGTGATGCCCATGGTTGCCGGGGGCCGGTGACGGGTTCATCGTCGTGATCACGTCGGGGCGCGTGGCCCGAACCACCCGAACCACCTTCTCCAACGTCTGGTCAACGCCCCAGATTTCCTCTGTCAGTGGCGCGCTCACGTTGTAGTAGAAGTCCACCTTGTCCAGGTTGTAGATATGCTGGATGCCGGCACGGCCAACGGCGCGTCGCTCCTCCGCCTCGCGAAGCAGGCCGAGCGCCGGCCCCTCTTCCGGCCCGGCGGCGTTACCCCCGCCCTCGCCACGGGTGATGGTGATGACGCCCGTGGTTACGCCAGCCTCCTCGTTCCAAATCCCATAGGTGGAGAGGCCAAAGGCCTCGTCATCCGGGTGCGCCCCGATGAAGAGCACATCCAGGTCGACCGTTTCCGC